>JAUNAO010000061.1 GCA_030527565.1 Candidatus Saccharimonadota bacterium | reverse complement strand
GTCGGACAATTTTGAAACTTGTGTTCGAGAAGGGCAGCCGTTAGAAGAAATTGAAGCGAATGCCTTAAAGAGCGTAAAGTCGACGGACGGTGGGTTGCCGTATTTTAAGTTTAACGACGTGGTGCGAACTGGGTTTGATTTGTCTTGGGGTTGGGAATACGTTTTGATGTATTTCGAGATGGGGTTAAAGAACTAATTAAATTCTTTAATTTCGAAGTTGTTAGTTCTTACTTCATTTTCGCCGAGGACGATGCCATATTTTGCTACGCTGGCCGCATATTTTAATTTATCGCCGAGTTTTTTATCGGTTAGGACTGTTGTTGCGGATTTATTGTCAGCGCGGAGATCGCGGGCAACTTTAAGAGCAAACTCGAATTCATTTTCTGAAATTGGGATGATTGCGTAATCGAGAGGTTTTTCAGTTTGACTTTTAAGTAAATTATTTTCATTTAGAACATAAAATAGGCGAGTAAGTCCAATTGAGCCGCCGACGCCTGGGAGTTTTTGATCCGTAAAGTAACCAGCAAGATTTTCATAACGGCCACCGCCACCGACGGAACCGATTTTTTTATATTCAGGAAGATTAAATTCGAAAACAGTGCCAGTATAATAATCGAGGCCTCGGACGATTTTCATATCGGCTTCAAAGGAGCCAGATCGCCCGTCTTTTTCGAGGAGGTCGAGAACCGTATCAAGTTCGGAAAGACCGAGATTAAAGGTTCTGTTTTCGATATTTAAGTTTTTAAGATCGGAAATTGCCTTTTTGCGGTCGCCGTGGATTTCGATGAAAGCGAGTAATTTTTTGACAATGTCAGATTCTAAGCCTTCTTCTTCGAGAGACTGCTTCGTAACTTCCAGTGTAACTTTTTCGGCGTGATCGATAATGTTGAAAATTGCGCCGGATTTTTCTTCGAGATTAAATGCCTCGAGTAATCCGTTTACGATGTTGCGGTTGTTGATACGAGCGAGAACCGGAGTGTTAATTCCGAGACTTGCGTAGGCGTCGAGCAGAGTCGAGATAATATCTGCATCGTAAGCAAGCGGAAGGTTATTGCGTCCAATAATGTCGGCATCACACTGGTAGAACTCGCGGAAGCGGCCTTTTTGAGCGCGTTCGCCACGGAAGTTGCGACCGATTTGACAGACTTTGAAAGGGAAAGTCAAATTATTTTCATGCTCGACGACGTAGCGAGCAAGGGGGACGGTGTGGTCGAAACGGAGAGCCTGGTCGGCGGAGTCGCTAGCTTCGGCGGTTTTGGAAACTTTGTAGATTTGTTTTTCGGTATCGCCACCGGCTTTGGCGAGTAAAATCTCGCAACGGTCGATAATTGGAGTTTCGATTTTTAGAAAACCGTGTTTATGATAAATCTCAGAAATTCCAGCTTTTAGTTTTTCAAAAGTAGCCGCAGCCTCCGGAAGGAGCTCCTGCGCGCCAGAAATTGGGGAGGTATTTATCTTTTTCATAAAAAAATTATACCATAAAACGAAAAAAACTCCCAGAACTAGGAGCTTTTGGAATGGTGGGCGATAGAGGAGTCGAACCTCTGACCTCGTCTACGTCAAAGACGCGCT
>JAUNAO010000026.1 GCA_030527565.1 Candidatus Saccharimonadota bacterium | reverse complement strand
AAGGTTCAAAAACTTGGCGTGGTGCGATTTCTGGTTGGTTTGGTTCAATGACGTTGAAATTTATTAGTAATAATAAGTTGACAAGAAATCTTTTTAAAAATTGGCAGGAAGAAGCACAAAAAGCCATAGATGGGAATACGAAACAAGTTGCAGTTGACTTGATGGAAAAGGGGACCGACGAAGTGAAGGAGGGCGGGGCTAAAGTTTTAACTGGCGAAGAAGAAAAGGTCGAGGGCGAGAATGGCGAAGACACGACAAAGATTGTAGAAAAGACTGAAGAAAGTGGAAGCGGTACTTTCAATAGAAAGAATGTAAAGTCTGAAGCGGATGTGAAGACTCAGCTGCAGAAAATTGGTGATAGTTATGGCGCGAAGGCGGGAAAAGTTGCCAATACGTCTTGTATGGTTTTGAATGTGGTGGGAGGAATTGGGTTGTTGATTTCTGCTGCAGAGAATTTACAAATTATAAGATTGGCTATGCAGTTTTTCGAAGCCGTTGATAAAGTGAAAGCAGGCTTTGATGACGGTTCGCCGATTAATGTTTTTGCTACGTCGTTAAATGAGAATAAAAAACAAAGTTATAATGTACTGACAAATTTGACTCAGGGAACTGCAGTTGATTTGAATAGTTTTACGGAAGAAGGTGATGTTGTAGGGTTATTTGATACGGAGATTATGCCATACTCTGGGTCGGCCATGGAATCAAATGGGATTGCTACGCTTTATGGCGGCGTGATGGACCCGGATGATCCAAGCGTACAGAGTTTTAATTTTTCGAAGAGTTTTGGCACGGTTTTGGGTGGACTCGGATCTGATATGGATGATTTTAAAGGATGCTTGCTTTCAAAGGCGGGTACGGCGGCTGCGAGCGCAATTTCAGATGGAATGAAAATTACTTCCTGTATCGCTGGTTTATTGGGCGCGGCAGTTACTTGGGGCGGATCGGCTGCTGTTGGTTGCGGTCCTTTAGTAGCTGGTTTTGCAAAAGATATCGCAGTTGGCATTATAAAAGGTATCGTGATTTCTGGTATTATTTCTGTAATTACGCCGATTGCTACAAAGTTATTAACGCGGAATTTAATTGCCAACCTTGGTGGCCAGGATTTTGGGAATGCATTGAAGAAAGGTTCTGGACTTCTTTTCGGTAATACCGGTCTTACGAATGGACTGTCTTTAGCTACGGAAGATGAATATTTGGCTTTTGCCGTTGCCCAACAAGAAGTAATTGCTGAAAATGCGCAATATGAACGAATGAGCAGAGATCCGTTTGATGCGACTTCAAAATATACGTTCCTTGGGACGCTTGCAAATTCATTGATGAAGTTCTCGACTTCAAATTCATTGATGTCCACGATTATGTCAGGCGGGACAGTGATTTCTTCGGCAATAACTTCATTGATGCCGACAAGTTCGGCAGTTGATTTAACGGAACAAGTTATATCGGTAGAAGAAGGGTATGATGAAATTTGTCCATATCTTGCTTCGATTGGTGCAGTTGGTGATGTATATTGCAATCCGTATACAATTACCGATATGTCGACGATAGAGATGGATCCGGCTGACGTGGAATATGAACTTGAACGAGATGGGAAGTCTAATTTTGAGGACGAATTGACAGAAGACGGGAATGTAATTATAAAGGATAATTCGCCGCTCGCAAAATACGTAGTGTTTTGTAATAATAGAACTTCTGCGTGGGGGTTTGCTGATCAGAATGTTGTTAATGCGATTGAAAAAGGGACGGTTGATGTTGGCAATGGCGCTGCTAATACCGTATTGAATTCTGGGATTGGTGCGATTTCAATCATTGGTGATACGTTTGATATTATAAACAGCAAAATATCTTTTGATAATATTGGGTATATTTCAGGTGAATCGTGTGTGGCGGGGAACATGGTTGACAATGCGGAGGCTCCGAATTGGGAAGAAGCAAAAATGTACCAAAGGTTTATCGAAGATCAGTCGCTTGCGGAAACGATTGGCTTGATTGAGGAGTCGGCGGTGACGGCATATTTGGATAAGTACTATGAAGAAAATCCTCTTGACCAGTCTTATGAGGGGATTTTGGCGCGGTATTCTGGGTTGGAGAAAGAGGATGTGATCGCGCTTTTGGATGTACTTGAGTATGGAAATTATATTGCGAATTACGATTCTACGACGCGGTATGCGTTTGTGGAAAAAGATGAGGGGGATGAGATTGATATGGAGTTTTATGAAAATCAGTTTGAGCAAGTGCTTAGCACGCCGGTCTATGCGCTTGTCTATCCAGAGCTTCGATACCGGAATTTTACAGTCTAGTAGAACTTAGTCGACAAAGGGCGATTTAGGTTTGTTTTTTGACATAAGCGTGTTATAATGGGCACATATGGCTAGCGGTGCAGGAAGTGCAGCTTTAGGGGGTAGAAACCAGGGTCGCAGGATGGGGTTGGATTTTGTGCGGAAGAAAAAAGGCGGAGATGGTTTAGGGGGTGGCGCGAAGGATGATGCCAAATCCGACAAGGTTGGGGCGAAGCTAGCAAAATCTGAGAATGCGGTGGCGAATTTAGCGTCCGCGGAGCGAGTGGCGGAGACGAAACCTGGCCAGGTAGATGATTCTCTGGATGGGGCGAGGGAGAATGAGGCGACGCCGAACTGGGAATATACAGGAGACGGAAAAGAGGAAAAAGTTAATCAACTGAATAAATTTGCAGCGAGCCTCAAGAAAAAAGGGCCGATGGGAATGGTGATTACTTTGATTTTTGGAGTTGGTGCAATTGTTGGCGGTTCGCAAGCGATGCAGCCCTTTAGCCTTGTTGAGCAGTTCAGGGAAACTTTTAACTCGATGCAAACATCTGCGAGCGTAAGATCAAATAAGTGGTTAAGATATCAAATGAATTCCGGTAACGTAAAGGATCCGGTTCATACTACTGTTTTTGGAAAGAAGAATTTCGTTATCACAAAAAAGCAAAGAACAAAATTGGAAGCGCAGGGTATCTATATCGATGATGACTTTGAAGGTACAGGTGCGAGAGTTATGAAATTTGATGATGGCACTGGGAAACTGCAGATTGTGGCAGCGGATGAGGCTTCGGCTAAGAAGTTGACTGAAATGGATTTGGGGAAATTGAGCGGCGATAGTGCACTGAATATGAAATATAGTGATACGGCGATTTCTTTCGATAAGTTATATGCTGACAATGCGGATTTTTTCAATGGTTATAACAAAGGTTCTAGAACGTGGAAAGGTGCGATTGCGAACTGGTTTGGTACCGCGACGATTAATTTTTTGGCAAAAAATAAATTGACACGTAATTTGTTTAAGAATTTCCAAGAGGAAGTCGCAAAGATTAACGACGGAAATACAAAAAAAGTTGCGACTGATATGATTGCGGCGCGGGCTGAGAGCGATGCGGAAGGTAGTTTTGAAACGAAGAATAGAGGCGAGGGAGATCCGGAGATGGAAGTCGATGCAGAAGGAAATGAAACGAGCACGCCAAAAACTGACAGCGAAGGAAATATAGAATACAAAACTGAGGTCGATGCGGATGGGAATGCTGTAAAAACCGATGGTGGAAATGGTATTTCGAAGGCTGGGAGTTTGGCTGAAGTTGAATCTAAGATGAACGCAATTAGCGGAAAATATGGAAAAGTAACTGGTGTTGCAAGTGCGGCAGCAAACTATACGTGTATGGTCGCAAATGTTGTAGGGGGGATTAGTTTATTGGTTTCGGCGAGTGAAGCCTTGCAGGTTATAAATTTGGTGACAGCATATTTTGAAGCGATTGATAAAGTTAAGGCGGGGGATGGTGATGATTCGCCGATTAATGAGCTTGCCGGAACGTTGAATGAGTCAAAGACTGTCACCTATGCGACGTTGGAAGTCGATCCGGAAAATAAAGCCAATATTAATGACAATTCTTCACAGGAAGATATAAAGAAAGCATTTAAGAATGTAGAAAAGAAAGAAACTGGTTCGGCGATGACGTCTTCGGGTATTGCGTCACTCTATGGCGGCGGGGCGGTTGACGTGAATGATCCAAGTGTAAAAAGTTTTAATTTTACGAGTAGTATCAACACTATTTTAGGGGGAATTGGTACGAGTATGACTGCCTTTAGCGGTTGTGCGATTGCAAAAATGTCAGCAGCGGTTGCTGGCGCGGTTGGCGATGCTCTCGAAATTGCGGCGTGTGTGGCGGGACTTCTTGGCGCGGCATTTACGTTTGGTGCATCATCGGCGGGATGTGGCCCGCTGGTTGCCAATATCGTTACTACGATAGGTGTTAGTGTGGCGGCTGGAGTTTTGATCGGTGGGATTATTTCGGCGATTACGCCGGTAGTTGCACAAATTTTGATGCGTGATTTGATTACTGATATTGGCGGGGAAGATTTGGGGAATGCTTTGACTTCGGGCGCGAATATGTATATGGGAAATACACATCGTTCGAATGGCGGTTCGCTTGCAAATGAACAAGAATATATGGCTTTTGCTGCGGCGCAGCAAGAAGTGATTGCAGAGAATGCTAAATATGAAAGAGCGACGAAGGATCCGTTCGATGCAACATCGCAATATACATTCCTTGGAACTTTAGTGACACAACTCCAAGCGTTTTCGTCGTCCAATACGATTATGTCGACGTTGATGTCATCTGCGTCGGTTGTTTCTTCGGCCTTGACGGCGTTGACGCCAACGAGTTCAGCAGTTAATATCAAAGATAGTTTAATGACGCAAGCGGAATATGAGAAAGTATGTCCGTATTTGGCTTCGATTGGAGCGGTTGGGGACGCGTATTGCAATCCGTATACAATTACTGATATGTCGACGATGAATGAAGCACCGGGTGACGTTGTGGACGATTTATATGATGCCGGAAACTTCCTAAGTGAGAAAACGGAGGATGGAAATGTTCAAATTAAGGCGGACTCTAAATTGGCTGAGTATATTGTAATGTGCAATAATCGAACTTCGGCGTTTGGGATTGCGGATCAGAATATTGCGAATGCGGCAGGAAATTTTATGGAAGTAAATAGCAGTAGCGCGACATTCAACAACGCAACGAACGGGGCGATTGGAGCAATTCCGATTATCGGTGATACGATTGACATTGTTTCGAATTCGAAACAGATTGCGCATGCTGGGTATATTTCGGGCGAATCTTGTGTAGCGGGCAATACAGTAGATAATGTTTCGGCGCCGGATTGGGAAGAAGCAAAAATGTACCAAAGGTTTATCGAAGATCAGTCGCTTGCGGAGACGATTGGTTTGATTGAAGAGTCGGCGGTGACGGCGTATCTCGATGATTATTACGAAGAGAACCCGCTTGATCAGTCTTATGAGGGGATTTTGGCGCGATATTCTGGGCTTGAGAAAGAAGATGTTGTTGCGTTGCTTGAGGTGATTGAGTATGGGAATTACATTGCGAATTATGATGCTTCGACGCGGTATGCGTTTGTGGAAAATAACGAGGGGGGTGAGCGGATTTTCTTTGAGAAAAATAATGAATTTGAACAGATGCTCGGGGCGCCGATTTATGCGATCGTTTATTCGGACCTGCGAAATCGGAATTTTGTAGCATAGAAACAAAAAATCTCCGGAATGGAGATCTAGGAACTTGATTGGTGAGTCGGGTGGGACTTGAACCCACGACACTCTGCTTAAGAGGCAGATGCTCTAACCAGCTGAGCTACCGACCCGAAATTTTTGATTTTTCCACATTGGAAAACTAAACGTTAAAGCGAACTTTAACGTTCTACTCTGTATTATAGCACAAAAAGTTAATTTTGTGAAGAGGGTAAAATTTAAAAGGGTGGGCTAGTGTGGTATAATAAAGATATGCGGAAAAAGTCCGATTTCATATTACGACTAGCGTTGATTTTAGGGGATGCAGTCGTGCTGATTTTGTCGTTTGCGGCGGCGTATTTTATTCGAGTTTATGTTGATCCGAGGCCGTTTGTTTTTGAGTCGCAGATTTTAGAATTTACAAAGACCGTTGTTTTGTTGGTGCCGATTATGGTGGTGATTTTTGCGGCGCTGGGGCTTTACCGAAAGACAATCTTTCTCGCAAAGTCACGACTCGCGGAAATTTCTCGGTTATTACTCGCGGCGATTTTTAGCGTTTCGGCTTTAATTGTATACGATTTCTTTATTGGTGAAAACTTTTTCCCAGTGCGGGTGATGGCGTTGATGTCGGCAGTGATTGCGTTTGTGTTTCTCGTTTTAGAGCGGTGTCTTGTTAGGTGTATTATGCGGTGGGTATTCCGGAAGGATTATGGAGTTAGGAGAGCAATTGTGGTTGGGAACAATAAAAATACGGAGTATCTTGCAAATTATATTGCGTCGTCGCCGGAAAGTGGTTATCGAGTAGCGGGGATTGTAGCGGGGAAGAAATTCATTCCGACGGATTTAAGAAAAAAACAATATTCGTCTTTAAAAGAGGCTTTGAAGAAAGCGCGGGCGGATGTGATTTTCCAGACGGACGAGAAATCGACGGAGTATGTTTTTCGTCAGGCGGTTGAGAGGCATATGCTATATTATTTTGTGCCAAGCGAATCAGCATTGTCGTCGCATCTTGGGGAGCTGGAGTTGGTTGGGAATACACCGGCAATGTTGGTGAAGTTGACGCCGCTGTCGGGAGGGTTTGCGGTTTTGAAACGAGTGTTTGATGTTTTCGTTGCGTTAATTGGGATCATTTTAGGGGCAGTGCCGATGGCTTTGATTTGGGTGATTTTAAAGTTGGGGGATTTAAAGCACTCACCGATTTATACGGATGAGAGGTTGACGCAGTATAACCGAAAGTTTAAGTGTTATAAGTTTCGGTCGATGCGGCCAGAGTACAGCGGGTTGACGGCGGAAGAGGCGTTTTCGAAAATGGGACGGGAAGATTTGATTAAGCCATATCGTGAGAATGGGGATATGATTCAGGACGATCCGAGAATTACGCGGTTTGGACGGTTGATTCGGAAAACTTCACTTGATGAATTGCCGCAGCTGTTTAATATTTTGAAGGGGGATATTTCGTTGATTGGGCCGCGGGCGTTACTTCCGGGGGAGCTGAGGACGTATGGGGATCGGTCGCTGATTTTGACGGTGAAGTCGGGGTTGACGGGTTTGGCACAGGTTTCAGGGCGGCGAGATATTTCGTTTGAGGAGCGGCGGGCGCTGGATATTTATTATGTGAAGAATTGGTCGGTTGGGTTAGATTTGTCGATTTTCCTCAGGACGATTGGCGCGGTTTTAAGGCGGGATGGGGCGAAGTGAAAAAGGATTTGTCACCGGAGTTTTTGAAGGGGAAACGGGTTGCGATTGTTTGTGATTGGTTGACGAATGTGGGCGGGGCGGAGAAGGTTTTGCTCGAGATTCATAAATTATTTCCGAAGGCGCCGATTTATACTTCGAAATATGATCCGAAGGGAATTGATTGGTTTTCGGATGCGGAGGTTAGGACGGGGTGGCTGCAGATTTTTCCAACTTGTTTGCGTCGGTTTTTAGGGCCTCTTAGGCAGATTTGGTTTTCGCGTTTAGATTTATCGGGATATGATTTGGTGATTTCGGTGACGGGGGCGGAAGCGAAGGCGGTGCATCGGCTGGCGCCGGGCGGGGTGCATGTTTCGTATTGTCATGTACCGACACAGTATTATTGGCAGATGTATGATGATTATGTTCAGAATCCTGGGTTTGGGATTTTGAGTCCGATCGTGCGGTTTTGTTTTAAAACTTTAGTGAGACCTTTAAGATCGGCGGATTTTAAGGCAGCGCAGCGAGTCGATCAATTTGTGACGATTTCGGATTATGCGAAGGATTTGATTGCTAAATACTACAAGAGGGAAGCGGAGATTGTGCATCCGGTGGTTGAAGTGGAGGATTTTTTGCCTTGTGGAAAACCTGTGGAAAACTTTTATGTGGTAAGTTCGAGGCAAGTGACTTGGAAGAGGTTGGATCTTGCGGTTGCGGTGTGTTTGAAGTTGAAGCGAGAGTTGGTGGTGATTGGTGAGGGACCGGAGCATAAGAATTTGGTGAAGTTGGTTGAGGATTATCGGGATCCTAGGGCGGCGGAGATGATTAAGCTTGTACCGCTTCTTAAAAAACAGGAGCTTGCGGATTATTTGGCGCGGGCGAAGGGTTATTTGTTCCCTAGTTTGGAGCCGTTTGGGATTGCGCCGGTTGAAGCGCTTGCGGCGGGATGTCCAGTGATTGCGTTTGGCGAGGGCGGGGCGAAAGATTATGTGAAGGATGGAAAAAATGGGGTGTTGTTTCGGAAACAGACGGTTAAATCGTTGGCGGAAGCGATTTTGGGATTTGAGGAGATGAAGTTATCGCGGAAGAAAGTGTCGGAAAGTGCGCAGGGATTTTCGCGAGAGAGGTTTGATGCGGAGTTGTTTGAGGTTGTGCGAGGGGCGTTGGAGCAGAAAAATGAGAAATAAAATAATTCGGGGAATGTTGTATGTTCTGCCGCTGGCGTTATATTTTTCGTATTATCCAGTGATTAGTTTTGGGATGAATGCGGCGAT
>JAUNAO010000060.1 GCA_030527565.1 Candidatus Saccharimonadota bacterium | reverse complement strand
AAATATTACGTCGGTGAAGGTTTATTATGAATATGTAGATGAGGCGTGGGCGGCGGAAGCGTTCGATAAAGTTATTGTTGATGATTTTGCGACGAGCAAAGTGCTGCAAGGTAAGTATATTGTAATGGACGCGAAGCCGGAGAAATTTGAGGGCGCGACGGTTGAAGATATTAGGAAGACGGCGAACGACTTAGAAGCTGCGGGTGCGACGGTCGAAGAGTAGAATTATGAACTGGCGAAAATGGTTAGACGAATTTGTGCTTGCAGGGAAGGGGATTTTGATGGTGACGCGAGAACGGAAGTTTTGGGTTGGTTTTATAATTTCCTTTTTGTTCTTCGGGCTTTTAATGAATTTACTGTCGAGCGGATTGACGAAATTTGAGTTAATGTTTGCGGTGGGATTTTCGGGTGCGATGAAAATTTTGGGTGATGCGTTTTTGGCGATTTTTGGTGTGAATATGATTTTTATGGAATGGTTGCCGATTTTTCTTTTGTCATTTTTGCAAGGGGTTTTGATTGGCCTAATTGTGTTCTTGTGGCAGAAAAAACGCGAAGAAAATTCGGCGAATGTTGAGAAAGCTGGAATCATTACTGGTTTGATTGCGCTAGGAGCGGGCTGTCCGACGTGTGGAACAACATTATTGACGCCACTACTCGGGACAATATTTTCGACTGGCAGTTTGGTTGCGGCGGGAGTTATCTCAACGGTTGTAACGGTGCTTGCGATTGTGATTGCGATATTATCTTTGAAGCGGCTGGGGGTTGAAACATATGCTATAATAGTGAATGAAAAATATCTTGCGAGGAGGAAGAAAAATGCAAAAAGCGCTTAGGATTGGTGGAATTGTGGCGATTGTTGGCTTGATTTTTGCGGCAATGATTTCAAGTATGACGGCAACGACCCCGAATTCGGAAAAAGTTTGGGATCCGGAAATGACGATTGGAAATATGGATGCAAAAAATTATTTTGTGATTTATTCGGATATTGCGTGTCCGTATTGTATTGCTTTTGAGAATGCAATTATCGAACATCAGGAAGAGTTTGAAAAATACATTGAGGAAAAAGATGTATTGGTTGAGATTCGGGTGTCGGATTATTTGTATGAGTATGGTCAGTCGAATCCAATTTCCTCGCGGCTGTCGGCGGTTGGAACTTACTGTGCGCGAAACGAAGGGAAGTTTTGGGATTACTATAATTTAGCGGTAACGAAGGTATGGAATGAATACTATAAGGAACTTGGGAAAGCAGGATTTACGGGTTTGAATGAGCAGGGGGAGGAATATTGGATTGGGATCGGGAAAGAAATCGGTCTGTCGGATAGTTTTGAGACTTGTGTTCGAGAAGGGCAGCCGCTTGAGGAAATCGAAGCAAACGCTTTGAAGAGCGTGAAATCGACGGACGGCGGGCTTCCGTATTTTAAGTTTAATGATGTGGTGCGAACTGGGTTCGATTTGTCTTGGGGCTGGGAATACGTTTTGATGTATTTCGAAATGGGATTAAAGAATTAATTAAATTCTTTAATTTCGAAGTTATTAGTTCTTACTTCATTTTCGCCGAGGACGATACCATATTTTGCTACGCTGGCTGCATATTTTAATTTATCGCCGAGTTTTTTATCGGTTAGGATTGT
>JAUNAO010000025.1 GCA_030527565.1 Candidatus Saccharimonadota bacterium | reverse complement strand
GGCTGCGATATATGATTAACTTCGCGTCGGTCAAAATCGTGGTGGATTAATTGTGTTAACAAACAAAAATCAAACAGAAACAAAAACGCAAAGTTTCTAGTTGAGCGTTCTCAAACGTAGTATAATAAAGATATGGAGAAACTACATATCCCAGTATTATTATCCGAAGTTTTGGCGGAAATGAATCCGCAGCCGGGCGAGTCTTATCTTGATCTCACGGCTGGCTATGGAGGACACGCCGGATCTATTTTGGATGTAACACAGAATTATAAGGATTCGGTCTTAGTCGATCGCGATGAATTTGCTATCAATCATCTTGAGAACAAGTTCGAAGGTCGCGGCCTGACTTTAAAACACACGGATTTTTATAGCGCGGTGCTACAGCTTTTAGAGTGTGGAAAAACTTTCGATCTAATACTTGCCGATTTTGGGGTTTCTTCTCCGCAACTGGACATGGAAGACCGCGGCTTTTCTCTAAAGGCTGACGGACCTCTGGATATGCGGATGGATCGTCGCCAGAGTTTAACCGCCGACGACATCGTTAATCATTGGAGCGAAAGGGAACTCGCCGAAATCTTCACGAAATACGGGGAAGAAAAAGCGGGTCGCGCGAAACTCTTAGCAAGAGAAATCGTCCATCACCGCCCAATTAAGACAACAATAGAATTAGCCGACTTAATTAAATCGAAGTCGAAATATTCTAAAACCCATCCCGCAACTCGAATCTTCCAAGCGATCCGCATCGTAGTCAATGACGAGCTAGGGTGTATTGAAAAAACTCTCCCGCTCCTCCCAAAACTACTGAATAAAAACGGACGCCTCGGTCTAATCACTTTCCATAGTCTCGAAGATCGTCTGGTCAAAGATTACTTTAAAGAAGCCTCAAGCTACGGCGAAGAATCTGAACTGAAAATTCTGACAAAAAAACCAATCGTTGCGGAAAATCAGGAATTAGTTATCAACCCGCGAAGTCGGAGTGCAAAGCTGCGAGTGGCTGAGCGGATTTGATAAAAATAAAAAATAAAACAAAAAGGAGGCAATTATGCCAAAGCAAATCGTAATCGCGAACAAATCTCGCGCTGTCAAAGTCAAAGTTAACTTCCGCTAAGGATCAATAGGTGGGGCTCCCACAGTAGCCCCACCACTTCAAGAAAACTTTAAAACTGCGATATGGACCGTCTGGTCCACCAAAATAGAGTTTTCGTAAGGTCGGGTGTGAAGTGTATGACCTTCCCGGGGGAACCTAAAAGTTACTTATAGCTCTGCTTTTAGGCCACCCCGGACTAAGACCAAAACTTCGAACAGGCTACGAAAACTAAAAAACTGCAAGAGAACAAAAATAAAAAGAGTAAGGAATTATTTTAAAATGAGAAATCAAACTTTTGTTACGCGTCGGGCACCGTCCTCCAGCTTTGTCAGAGGTCGTAACACCGTCCGCGTCAATAAACGAAGCCTCGGCTCAATTTCTCAAATTGTTATTGTTTCCATGCTGACCCTCGCTTTCGGTCTGATTTATGTTGCTGAGGGCACAAAGGCAACCAGTTTTGATTACGAAATCTCTGCCGTTGAATCCGAAATCTCCGATCTTGCCGCGCGGCGGGATGATCTTGCAGTCGAAAAAGCTCGCCTTACCTCAGTCGCAGCCGCGAAAAATAGCACCGTTGCGGCCGTGATGGAAGACGCTACGGTAACAGGTTATGCAGCGGATTAAAACCCTAAAAAAAGTTGTTTTAGTCGTATTCGCTATTATTGCGGTGCGACTTTTTTTTATTCAAATCATCGAACATGATGCTTGGGTTGCTCGCGCCGACGAAACTCACACTTTACTCGAGACTATCGTCGCCGAGCGGGGCGAAATTTATATGATGGATGCTGGCGAGCCGGTTCCGGTCGTTCTAAATCAAACGGTTTATTCGGTCGTCATCGATCCAGCCGTCACAAATCGAGAAAAAATTACCGACGCGTTAAATAAATATGCCAAAGATAATATCTCTGCCGATCTTGATTGGGTTTTTTCGCGTGAAGGGCTGCGCTATTATGTAGTCGCGAAAAATGTTTCCCATACCAACGCTTCAAAAATCGCCGAAGAGGGAATTAACGGAGTCTGGTTTAAGGAGAGTAACCAGCGTTTTTATCCGGAAGGCAAAATGGCATCTGGGTTACTTGGTTTCGTTAATGCGGACGGCTTAGGCCAATACGGGGTCGAAGGTTCAATGAATCATCTTCTCGCAGGGAAGAACGGACTCCTCAAAACCATCTCAGATATTAATAACGTCGCTCTTTCAATCGGCAATGACAATGTGAAAATTGCTGCCGAAGATGGGAAAGATGTAGTTTTATCGGTTGATCGTGGACTTGAACAACGCGTTGAGGAACTCGCCTCGGCAACAGTCAATAAAACTGTCGCAACTCACGCTTCGGTTCTTGTTCTTGAAGCCGAAACTAACGAAGTTCTCGCCATGGCAAATCTCCCGAACTATGATCCAGGAAATTATGGCTATGTTAAAGATGCCTCCGCCTACACAAACTATGTCACTCAGGTTCCGTATGAGCCAGCTTCGGTCTGTAAGAGTTTTGCATTCTCAGCCGCTATTAACGAAGGTGCCATGAACTCTAATACAACTTATTTTAATGAACATTACACGACTGTCGACGGTTGGAAAATCCAAAACGCCTCGAAAAGGGCATCGCTTTACGGCACAATCGATATGAAAAAGGCTTTTTACTGGTCACTTAATACCGCCTCAATTCAGGCTCTCCGGTTACTCGGCGGCGATCCAACAAGTATTAATCAGGCTGGACGCGAAAAACTTTACGACTACTATTATAATAAGTTCCGTCTTGGGCAAGCGACCGGAATCGGTTTGCTTGAGGCTGCTAGCTCAATTCCGGATCCGAATGAAGGATACGGCCGCAACTCAACTTACGCAAACATGACTTTCGGTCAAAACTTGAATATCACCATGATTCAAACCGCAACGGCGTTTTCAGCGGTCGTCAACGGTGGCTATTATCGCTCACCATCAATCCTCAAAGGTACATTAGAGAATAGTAAAATTGTCCCCGTGGATTCCGAGAAGACCGAAGAACAAATTCTCTCTTTCGAGACCTCGGCGACCATGCGTGATATGTTAATCAACAACCATTATACTTACACTCGCCCAGGCTATGATATCGGTGGCAAATCCGGTACTGCCCAGATGATTATTGATGGCGCTTACGACGCGACGATGGAAAACACAGTCGCTTCTTACGCTGGCTTCGTCGCGGCTTCTGGGGAGATGCCATCTTATGTAATTATGGTGAAAATGTGGAACGATACGGGCGCCTATCTCGCCGGTAGCGACGCTATGCTCCTCTTTGATGACATCGCAAACTACTTGATCGATTATTTCCAAATTAAACCAGGAGTAGTATAATATAAGCATGGAACTGATTAACGAGGAACTATTTTATGGGTTGCTTCTCGCGCTTGCGGGCTTCCTGTTTTCGATGATGTTAACTCCGATTTATACGCACTTCGCTTATAAGTATCATTTTTGGAAAAAACAAAAGAAAAAGACCGTTGATGGCAAATCTCTTCCGGTCATGACAAAACTTCACGCTCACAAATTCAAGCGTTCTTTTCCAACCATGGCCGGTCTAGTTGGTGTGATTGCGATTACTGTTGTAACTTGGTTGTTCAACTTGGAACGTGGCCAGACTTGGCTGCCTCTCGTTGGTTTTCTTGGTGGCTCATTTGTCGGCGTAATCGACGATGCGATTAATATCTTTGGCTCCGGTCGCGGTGCAGCAGGACTGCGTGGGCCGGTTAAGTTTGCGTTAATCACAATCGTTGGCCTCGCGCTCGGCTGGTTTTTTGCCGTAAAGCTCGAATGGACCTCGATCCTTGTCCCATTTATAGGTAATATCGAAATTGGGGTCATCGGTATGATTCTTGTTTTTGCTTTCGCCGTCGTCGCAACCTCAAACGCCGTTAATATTACCGACGGTCTCGACGGTCTTTCCGGTGGTCTCGCCATGCTTGCTTACGGCGCCTACGGAATTATCGCTCTTTTACAGGGGCAGGTTTTGCTCTTCGGCTTCTGTTTGACAGTTGTTGGCTGGCTCCTTGCTTATATTTGGTTTAACGTCCCACCAGCTCGATTCATGATGGGTGATACTGGCTCCTTCGCGCTTGGCGCTGGACTTGGCGTAGTTGCGATGATGACAAATTCGTTCTTACTACTTCCGATTATCGGTCTAGTTTTTGTCGTTGAGACCGCTTCGAGCCTGCTTCAACTTTTCTGGAAAAAAGTCTTCCACAAAAAACTTTTCATTTCCGCACCATTACATCATCATCTCGAAGCGAAAGGCTGGGGGGAATCGAAGATCGTCATGCGTTTTTGGATCATCGCAGGTGTTTGCGCAATCGTCGGTATCTTCCTAGCTACTGCTGGGGGTGCGATTTAATCCATGGCCGCCATCCGAAAACATAAATCCGATCTTGTTATCCTTTTTTCAACACTCGGCTTAATGGCGCTTGGACTGATTGTGATTTATGCGATCGGCCCTATGCGTGCGAACGTCCTAAATTCGACTTATGGCGCAAATTACGGTGCAAACGACTTCTTTTTTGGCCAGCTTCGCTCTGTTGCTCTCTCCCTCGTTGCTTTTTTTATTGCTTTTAAAGTTATTCCATACAGTTTTCTCCGTAAATGGTCAAAAGTAATTTTAATCGGCGCGCTGGCTTTGTCGGCCCTACTTTGGATTCTTTCACTTGCTGGCTCATCGCTCGCAAAGTGCGAACTCGGCGAATGCCGTTGGTTCAACCTTGGCGTCATTAGTTTTCAGCCTGCAGAAGCCTTAAAAATCGCTCTCGTAATTTACCTCTCAGATTTTCTTGCCCGTAAAAAAGAAGAGGGAAGTATTGGTAAATGGCAGGAGTTTTGGTGGCCACTTTGTCTAGTTTGCGGCGCTTCACTCGGCTTAGTTGTTGTTGCTCAGGGTGATCTCGGTACCGGTGTCGCGTTGATCGCAATTATTCTTGGCATGCTCCTCGTCGCCGGTGTCCCAGCTAAACAATATCTCATCATTCTCGCCCTTATTCTCGTTGCCGTCATTGGTTTCATCGCTTTTGGTGGCCATCGCATTAGCCGCGTTGAATCTTGGTGGGCGACTTTAACTGGCAGTGGCAGCACCGATGCAACTTACCATGTCGAAAACGCTATGCTCGCGATCGGTACCGGCGGATTATTTGGTGTTGGAATTGGTAATTCCGTTCAAGCCACCGGCTATCTCCCAGAATCTATCAACGACTCCATCTTCGCCATTCTCGGCGAAACCTTTGGTTTCGTCGGTCTGATCCTAATTGTTGCGATCTTCGCCGCGATCTTACTTCGTTTACTAAAAGTTGCGGACCACGCGCCTGCTCCTTCGGAACGTTATCTCGTCACCGGCGTTTTTGCTTGGGTGCTCGCCCAGGTCGCCGTTAATATCATGGCAATGACCTCATTAGTTCCAGTAACCGGAATTACCTTGCCGTTCCTCTCTTATGGCGGTACAAGTATGCTCTTCATTTCTTTCGCAATTGGCTTAAGTTTACAGATTTCGTGTTATACTAGTAGAGAGGTAACTAAAAATGAAAATACTAGTAGTCGGCGGGGGGTCGGGGGGACACGTCACACCAGCCGTCGCCGTAATCCGTGAAATCTTGAAAGAGAAGCCTCGGACGAAGGTTGAATTTTGGACTGACTTTAAATATTACAAAAACGTTACAAAACTAACAACCGAGCTCGGTGTCGGTGTAAAAATCCGCGTCCGCCGCATTCTTGCGGGTAAGTTCCACCGTTATTCTGGTTGGCGTTTTAAAGATTATTTTATCCATATTGAACACACCCTGAAAGATATTATTTGGGGAAACATTAAGGGTTTCTTCGGTTTTATTGGTGGATTTTTGATGAGTTTTTTCCGTCTACTCCCAAAAGCAAACCGTCCCAACATTATTTTCCTAAAAGGCGGCTTCGTCTGCCTTCCAGTTGGCCTGGCTGCTAGATTCTTTAAAATCCCATACATCATTCATGAATCTGATGCCGTCGCTGGTCTCGCAAATCGCATCTTGATGAAAAAAGCTCGGAAAGTTGCTTTTGGTGTTCCTCTGTCCGAAGAAACTCTAAAAGAACATCCAAATTTCGTCTGGACTGGCATTCCGGTCGGCCCTGAGTTTAAAGCCGTCCCAGCCTCACGCGTCCCAAATCTAAAAAAGGCTTTTTCATTTAGTCCAGACAAACCCCTCGTTGTTATTACTGGCGGTTCGCAAGGATCCGAAAATCTTAACGAAACTACGAGAATTATTTTACCAGAGCTACTTAAATTCACTTCAGTCGCCCTAGTTGCCGGCCGCAAACACTATGAGAATATGATCGATTTGAAGAAATATGAAAACTGGGATAACGCTTCGCTCGAGTCGGATTTTCGGATGTGGGAATTTAATACAACTATGAACGAACTAATGGGCGCTGCGAATGTCATCGTTTCGCGTGCTGGCGCGACGACTATCGCCGAGATGGCTGGATTGAAAAAAGCCGTCCTTTTGGTCCCATTTGAGCCTCTCCCGGGCGGCCATCAAGTCAAAAACGCCGAACGCCTTGCTGAGGCCGGAGCTGTTTCGATGTTGAAAGACTCTGAAATGATGAAAAATCCGGGTAAACTTCTCGAAGAAATTCGCCATTTAATTAAATCGCCGGATCTTTGTACTGAAATGGCGAACCGTCTCCACGAAGAAGCTCGTGCCGATGCAGCTCGCCGTCTCGCCGAAATAATTATTGAGGAGGCTTAATGGAGGAGGCGCCGAAGCTTGCGCGTCGTAGCGCTAATAAAAAATCTTCTCTTCGTTCTGGTCGTACGATTGGTGAGAGGAGGGAACGACTCGAAACCGCTTCTGAGCGTTCCGCTGCCCATAAAAAACGCCAGAAGAAGCAAAAACTTCGCTTAGTATTAACAATTTCTGGTTTTGTCGTCGCAATTGTAGCTGCCATTTTTGCCATTCTTCCCCTCTTTAGCGAGAGGGAACAGCCGACTTACACTCCGTCTGTTACCGTTCCATATTCCCCAACAATTGAAGTAATTGACGAAGATTACAGCGGAGAACTCCCGAGCAGTATCAAAGAATACATTGGCCAGGCCGAAGCGGATTTTCGCGAACTTGGTTATACGCCGGTAAAAGCCGTTATCCCGTCCGGTGCTATCCGCGAAGTGGATTTTTATTTGGAAGGCTATACGGGCTTTATCAAACTCATTACGACGCGAGGAACTGCAGTGTCAGTCGAAGATGCCGATCGCATGATTCGCTATCTCGCCGACAAGGGAATTACTAATTTTACTTATATCGACGTCCGCATCGAACGTAAAGCCTACTGGAAATAGGAAAAACGTCAATTTTGTGATTCTCTCTTCTCTGTTCGGTTTTTGTTCGGTAATTGTAAAAATCGGAAGTATGGAGCGCGGTTAAAAGTTCCGAACAACATGGTAAAACCATGGAAAAGGGAAATAAAAACGGGGAAATGTCAAATTCAAAAAATCTGGCCAAAAACCCGAAAATCCACCAAAACTCAAAAAAATCGCCCGAACCGCGAAATCTTCGCGTCATTTTTAAACTTCCACACGAAACCTGGCTCGCACCCGTCTTTACAGGGCTCGCCTCTGAAAATGCGAGCTTCGTTCGCATTTTCTTTATCTTTCGCTTAGAAAGTTCAAAAAATGACTAGCTGAATTCCCTATAGAAGACGTATAAGTTACCATCTTTTTGATTTATATAGAAAGACCTAAAAGGTATATTGTAAGACGTTGAAAATATCGAAGTGTTCCAACCACCATTTCTGCTAAATTTCATATTTTCGACCAAAAAGCCGGCGTCAATTTCCTCCCGCCAGTTTTTTGTTTTTAATTAATGCTCAATTTTGAAAAATCCATCAATATTTGTATCGGATTTTTGTTTAGCGATCGGATCGGGCTTAACGGTCTCTGAAACTGGTTTTTTAGCCTCTACCTCTGTTCTTTGAGGCTTAACAGGGGAAGTAACAGGGGTCGGGGAAATACTAGAAACTGCTTTCTTCCCTCTCTGTTTACCCCGTTTTTTCATTTCTTTTTTAATGTTTTCGGTCAAATTTGGCTTCTTGTCTACCTTCTTCTCGGCCTCTACGATCGCTTCTGGGGCCCCTTTCTTATTTTTCTCGACTAACTTAGCCAGATCCTTCAATCCAAGCCTCTCCTTGCCTTCAGCGGCGTTAGGGCTAAGGTTTTGGCGACGAAAATCCGCTTGTGGCGTAAATTCAAACTTCAAGTTCGGTTTTTGTTCGGTATTACGCAAGGAGCGGTCAAAGTTAGACATTTCGCCTGCTTCCCTCCCCGAATCCGATAACTCTTTCTTGTATTTTTCGGCCTGCTCAATCGTCTCTCGAATCTCCGCCTCAACTTCGGCCCGCGGACGTCCAAATTCGCGCCGAGAATGATTAATAATCCGCTCAAAATTATCTGCCGGAGTAGGAGGAATTGACAGGGTAGTTGCAGAGAAAGCCGGAACTTTCTCGCCATTAATAATCATTGAGATAACGAAGTGGCGGTTATTAAGTTGTAGTAAGTCGCTCGCCTCGAAAGTTGGCTCGAATTGCTTAACAAGCACCGGAGCATCGTCCGCCGAGACGCGGAACGAAATCGTCGTACCAACGTTACCAAATACCGCATCGCGCACCGGATCGGTCATCTGGGCGACATACTGGTTAGCCACGGTAAGATTAAGACCGTATTTGCGTGCCTCAGACAGAATCACTGCGAAAGAATCCGTCGC
>JAUNAO010000024.1 GCA_030527565.1 Candidatus Saccharimonadota bacterium | reverse complement strand
ATGGCGAGCAAAACCACCCCAAACCACGCGAAGCTTCGCTTGAATAAATTTTTACGCATTTTTATTTTTCCTCCCCAATCATTTTATTAATATATGGCGTAATTAAAATTGTCTCGATATTATCAATATCTTCTGTATTGAATAGTTCTCCAATCTCTTCGATGCTTAACATATCAAAAATCGCCGAAACAGCTACCGTGCTATTCTGTAACGAGTTAATATTGTCCATCCAGCTCGCAACCGCCGTGGCGCAAACTTCCGTCGCCTCAACTCCGGCCGCCAGCGAACAATTATTCTCGGAAATTACCGCCCAAAGTTCATTCTGTTCAGTTATATAATCATAAAAACGTTCCGAAATTAACGCTGTATAATAATCATCGCTCTTAACGAGCTCGGTTAAGCCGTCCGTATTACTGGTATTATAGGCCGTATATAACGTATTATAGAAATCAACCGACTTTTTGAAGCCTTCTACTCGCGCATTTAATCTCGTTTGAATAATTTTGTAGTCGCTTTGTAGATTCTCGTCAATTCCAGCAGCATCAATTCCAGAAAGTCCTTTTTGTAAGTTCGAAAAACCATTCATCGCGTTGTTGATTTCTTCATGTTTCTTTTCTGTAAAGACTTCCGCAACGCTTAGATCATTAAAATAGCTATCAACAAAAACCTGCTCAATCGCCTGTACGTTACTAATATTATCACGCATCAAAGAAAGTGCCGTGTTTGTTTTATCTCCAAATACGAAAAAGTACAAAACAACACAAACCCCCACCGCTAAAACGAGGAATCCAAACAAAAGCCCAATAATTAGACCTTTTTTCGACTTTTTCGCGCCACTTGATGTTAAGATAATGTCACCGGTGCCACTAGAAAATTGTTGCTGGGGGGGGGGTAGCTATACCAACATTATTTGGTTGCATACCATTATTTACTGACCAGCTTTCATCCATAACCCGATTTTAGCATGAACGCAATGGAAAGTAAATATAAAAAGTTTGGCTATCGGCAAATCAAATGGCGGAGTTGTTTGAGCGGGATGCGATAACAGCAAAGAAAGCAACATGCAAAAATACATGTTGCAAATCCCAATAAATAAATTATTTATCCCAGTCAAATCCTTCGCCGAAGTGCCCGTATCTTGCGCTCGCTTCATAAATTGGACGTTTTAAGTCGAGGAACTTAATGATTCCGCGTGGCGTCAAATCATACCCCGTAATTTCCTCCGCAACACCATCAATAATGACGGTTTTTTCCAAAGGCTCCGCATAGCCAATTGCATAAGCTAGCCTTACTAAGACTTCATGTGCACCGCGCTTGCGCAAATAATCAACCGCAATTCGCCGTGCCATATATGCCGCCGAGCGGTCAACTTTCGAAGGATCTTTCCCGGAGAAACAACCGCCGCCAATCGCAACCCGTGGCCCATAATTATCAACAATTAACTTTCGGCCCGTTAAGCCAGTGTCCGCATCAAATCCGCCCTGGTTCCAGTCGCCCGCTGGATTAATATGAAGCTCTAGTTTCCCGGCTAAATTATTCGCCGCAATAAATTCCCGCACCAATTTTTCAAGCTCAGCTTTTGGCGCATTCTGGAATGATGCGACAATCGAATCAATCGAGCCATCCGGCGCAATTGTCACCTGCGTCTTCCCATCAAACGGAAACTTTTCGAAAATATATTGATTTAAACGACGCGACAAAACTACTTCGCGCGGCAAAAGTTCCGGCGTCTCGTCGCACGCAAACCCAATCATGATTCCCTGATCACCCGCGCCACCCGTATCGACGCCCTGCGCAATCTCCGGCGATTGTTTTACAATTTTCGTGTGGACTTCAACGTCGTCACCAGCAATTCGCTTTACGATCGCTGGAATGTCAATATCCTCCGCCGTCGACGTAATTTCGCCCGTCACAAACACAACGCCATGTCCACCACAAGCCTCCGCCGCCACGCGCGCTTCCGAGTCAACCGCAAGATATGCATCTAGAATCGCGTCCGAAATCTGGTCACAAAGTTTATCTGGATGTTTTGGAGAAACACTCTCCGCAGTTTTGTAATACATTTTACCTCCAAGTTATGCTATCATTATAGCATGAAAATCGCGATTTTTTCCGATTGCTACCTTGATCTGACTGGCGGAATTACGACCTCTATTAACGCCGAAAAGGCTGAACTTGAGAAACGTGGCCATACAGTTTATATTTTTAGTTCCGCCTATCCGCGCTCGCATGCCGCGCGTGAGGGGCTCGCAAAAAATCATATTTTCCCCGTCCCTAGCTGCCGATTTTTCTTCCGCGGCTTATCGCCAATTTCTCGCCGCCCAAAGGTTGTTATCAAATGGCTCATGAAAAATTTTCCCGAGCTCGACAGTTTCGATATTTTTTACATTCATTATGAGGCTGGCTGTTCGATCGCTGGCTTAAAACTCGCGAAAAAATTAAGTATTCCTGCGGTGCAGGTCATGCATGGCCGTGAAGATATGGGCGAAACGAATATCATTCCATTTGGTCTCCGGACGATTGTTGCGGATGCCCTAAATTGGCGCCATTCGTTGTGCCTCCCGCATCTAATCAAAATCCGCCGTGATGGTTATCTTGCGAGTTCTATTGCAAAAGCGAAAATGTGGACTTTGATGGTTAATCACGCTAACGCCGCCGATCTTGTTTTAACTCCATCAAAACATTTTGCAAAGAAATTGGAGCATTATGGCGTTACTAAAAAAATCGTTGCGCTACCGAATGGTATCCCCGATGAATTATTCGAGGCGGAAATTAAGCCGCGTAGTTTGAAATCCGGAGAGACTCTTCGTATCATTTGGCACTCGCGGGTCTCTGCTGAAAAACGTATTATGCCATTCTTGGAAGCGCTACGGAAGGTAGACGGTAAATATAAACTTGAAGTTTTTGGTGGTGGCGGCGACTTTTTCCGTGCTGGGCGTTACGCTCGCCGGCATAATTTAAATGTCAAGTTCCGCGGCAACGCAAGTTTTCAGAAAGTTTACGTCACACTTAAAAAGTCCCATCTTGATGTTTTGGTTTCTTATGATTTTGATACTTTTGGTATGACCCTGATCGAAGCTGCGGCGGTTGGTGTCCCAACTTTTGTCGTCGACCCAGATCTCGAGGAAACCGTCCCGCGTGGGGGTTATGTTTTATCTAGTTCTCCTTCGCCAGACGATATGGCGGAAGCGCTCAACAAACTTATTGCGCATCCGGAAAAACTCGAAAAAATGAGTAGCGTTCTTTTGAAGCATCGCGACTTCGCAAAAATTTCGCGTCGCATCGATCGGCTCGAGAAAATCTTTAAAAGTTTGCTATAATTAAAATATGAAAAAATATTTAGCAGATCTTTTAACTTTGATACGTTTTATTCTTTGCGTAGTATTATTAATTATGGCCTTTTTGGGCGGCGATCTTGGCGCTGCTTTTATTATTTTTATTCTTGCCGAATTAACCGATGCTTTTGATGGTACTTGTGCGACGAAATGGCCATTCCCAAAAAATAAAACTCCAAAATATCGTAAGTATGCCGCGAAATATGATATGTGGACCGACGCATTCCTACTCTTTTCGATGTTTCTTTTCTTTATTCTTCGCGTTAATCTTGTTGCTGGACTGATTCTCGGCTCAGTTATTTTGCTCGCCGCGGTTATTGTTGAGCTTATTGTTTATGGAAAACTCTTCGGTCATCCGGACGATGCAACGAAAAATTCTCTAACTCACAAAAATTTCAAACTTGCTAAAAAAGTTATTCTCATCCGCCGTAATTTTTATCTTATTGCAATCGCAACGGTTGCGGCTTGGACCCTGTACGCTTCGAATTTTCCAACAACGGTGAAAAATATTTTTACGATCACCGCACTCGGCGTCGCAATTTTCCTTTGGTTTTTCCTTGCGCAGCGTCGCCATAATATTTCTCGCGACGCCGTCGATATTGAAAAGAAATTATCTAATTCTAAGCAAAAATAGCCGCAACACTTGCTTTTAGAAAATTATTTGGATTATATAAGTTAAGTGTTGCAATTTTTGCCGCAAGTTCCCCGCCCCAAATTGTAAGTGGCGAAAATCCAGTTTCCTCCAGTGGGACAGCCACAACTTCCCCATTTTGCGCGACTAGAACTTGTCCCGCATGAAGAGTGATAAAAGTAATCGGATAACTTAAAGTAAACTTATGTAGTGCATCGCTAATCTGCACCAAACTTTGCGATAATAATACCATTTTTGGATAATAAACGGCTTTAAATACTTTTTGTAATTGCGCAATCGAACCAAAAATAATTAAATTCTCATTCATTAAACTTTTTTCCGTGCATTCCTCCGCAAAAAGGTCAACGGAATCACGCGTCAAAAGTAGTGGCTTCTCGGAAGTTCCAACCGCGCTCGACAACGCCTTTGCAGTAATTGAATTTTTAGACAAATCACCAATCATGATTGAAAAATCCGCCACATTTATTGCCTTTATTAATTCCTCAGCATTCGCGAATGATCCAGAATCGGTAGAACTTAGAAAAATCAAATTATCTAGTGATGGTAATTTTGTTTTTAGAGCGTCAGGCAAAACCACAACTAAATCCTTCACTGGATATTTTGTAGATATGATTTCTGCGGTTTTAATTGGTGTTCTAAAATTTTGTGCATTTCCGCCAATAATTCTTAACGCACCTTGTCTCGTTTCCGGAATATTCCAATAAAAATCCGCATAAGGGTTCTCGGTTAATTTCTTGAAATAATCCATCTAAAACTCCAACTCGATACTTACCGGGCAATGATCCGAGCCCATTACATTTTCATAAATCCCTGCTTCTTGTAGATTATTCTTCAAACTTTTCGAGATAAAGAAATAATCAATTCTCCAACCAACGTTATTTTCTCGCGCCTTCCCCCAATGGCTCCACCAAGTATAGCGGACCACTTTCGGGTTCAATGATCGAAATGTATCGATAAATCCAGCATTAATTAGATTTGTCACGCCTCGTCGTTCTTCGTCCGTAAAGCCAGCGCTATGATGATTTGTTTTTGGCCGCGCAATATCAATTTCTTCATGTGCCGCATTAAAATCACCACATGTTACGACCGGTTTTTCGCGTTCCAATAATTTTAAAATTTTCAAAAATCCAGGATCCCATTTCTTCTCACGCAAATTAAGCCTCGAAAGATCCGGCTTCGAATTTGGCGTGTAAACGTCTGCGAGATAAAAATTTCCAAAATCTAAAACTAAGATTCTCCCTTCGCGTTTTGCTATTTCATCTGCTTCGGTCTCCATTAGTTCCGGAAAATCCATCCAACCATCAAACCGCACAACATTTTTCAAATCTTTTCGCACTAAAATCGCCGTTCCGGAATATCCTGCTCGCTCCGCCGAGTTCCAAAAAACATTATAATCCGAGAAATTAAAATCAACTTGTTCTGGCTTAGCTTTAACTTCCTGCAAGCATAAAACATCCGGCTTTTCTTGCTCTAAGAATGATTGCAAGGCTCCTTTTCTTAGAACTGCTCGCAACCCATTCACGTTCCAAGAAAAAATCCGCATTAAAACCTTCCCCGCTCAATATCGCGTCTTTTGATTGTTTCGCGTTTATCGTATTTTTTCTTACCCTTACCGACCGCGATGACGAGTTTAATATGCCGCCCGCCACCAAGCAATCTTACCGGCACAATTGTTGACCCCGCTACCTTTTCACGCATCAAAGCTAGAATCTGTTTTTTTGTTGCGAGTAGTTTTACATTTCGCGCCACTTCCGCTCCGAGCGTTAAGTTATTCAACCAGAGTTCATTATTTCGAATCGTAACAAAGGACCCCTTCAACTGAACGTGATGGTCGCGAATCATCCTAACTTCTGGACCAGCTAACGCCATCCCACAAACAAGTTCTTCGCCGAGCTGGTAATCAAACCTTGCTCGTCGATTCACCGTCACAGAATCTGGAGTCTTTTTCTTCATATCCCTATTATAACACTACTTTACTTTTACATTATCATCGCCAAGCAAATCGCGCAGATTATTCAGCAGCCTATCCGAGACTTCAACTTTGAATGGCATCCGGAGCGCGCGTTTCGTTTCGCCCTCTCGGATTACTAACACAACTTCCTGGAAGCCAAGATTGATATCCGCAAGCCTTCGAATCGCTGATAGCGTTCCCATATCCTCTGGATTTTCAATTAAGAGATATAACTTTTCCGTTCGCGGATCTTTAATTGGCGCAACCGGAACTCTTGCAGTCTCAATTGTCCGATTCTCTATTCTTGGTGCTTCACTGTAAACTTTCTTTGCGGAGCTCTTCCCGCCACCGCGTCCAAATTTTCGCTCCGGCGCAGCAACCGGCGCGGCCAATTTAGTTCCCGTCGAAACATAACTATTCAAAAGATCATCCGAAACTAATTCGATAACTTCTGCCAAAACTTTCACCTCGGATGATGGTCGCCCATCTTTATCGGTCCCATTGATTTTTCCCTGCACTCGCACTACATTATCCACAACGAGTTTCGCACCATGCTCAGCAAAAGTCGATGGAAAAACAATGAACTCAGTCTCGGCGGATTTGTTCTCCATTTTAATAAACGCCATCTTGTCGCCTTTTTTCGTCAAAATTGTCCGCACGGCAGTAATAATCCCACCAATTGTGACAATTCTATTATCATTTTCCGCCGTGATTAGATCGTACGAATGTGTTTGCTCATCAAAATAAGTATCATATTTATCTAGCGGATGGGCGGATAAGTATAGCCCCATCAAATCTCGCTCCCAAAGCAGCTGCTCTTTTTCTGAATATTGCATTGGCGACGGTTTAATCTCGACTTCTGGAACTTGCCCCGCCTCACCCATCATCCCAAACAAATCCATTTGTCCCGCTCCGGCATCTTTTTGCGACTTCGCACCATAAGCCTGCACCGCTTCGAGATTAAACAACAAATCCGATCGTGAACCGAACCGGTCAAATGCACCAGTTTTAATCGCTGCCTCCCAAGACCGCTTATTGAATTTCGATGAATCAACTCGCTTTGCGAAATCGCAAATTGACTTAAATGGACCATTTTTATCTCGTTCCGGAATTACAATTTCCTCGACTAAGGCCTTACCCATACTCTTAATTCCGGACAACCCGAAACGAATTGTATTTTCTCCGCCTACAATACCAAAATCACCGTAAGATTGATTAATGTCTGGACCAAGAACTTTTATCCCCATTCGTTTACATTCCGAAATCTCAATCGCCAACCGGTCCGTCCAGCGCATATCCGCGGTCATTAATGCCGCCATAAAAGCATCCGGATAGTGTGCCTTCAAATATGCCGTCCAGTACGCAACCAATGCATAACACGCCGCATGGGACTTGTTGAAACAGTAATTCGCAAACTCCAAAAGTTGCGCCCAAAAAGTTTCCGCAATCTCCTCGGTCGCGCCGCCAACTTTAATCGCGCCTTCTATAAACTGCGGCTTCACTTTGTTCATAAGATCAATTTTTTTCTTACCAACTGCCTTACGCAAAGTATCCGCCTGCCCGCCGGTAAACCCGCACCATTCCTTCGAGATCTGCATGAACTGTTCCTGATAAATCAAAATCCCGTAGGTGTTTTTTAGCGAGTTTTCAAGTCCAGGATGTAAATAGGTAATTTCTTCTTTTCCATGCTTGCGACGAATGAAAGAATCAATAAACTGCATCGGTCCAGGACGATAAAGCGCCACCATAGCGATAATGTCTTCAAAAGTTGATGCCTTCAAATCTTTCAAATACCGCTTCATCCCTGCCGATTCCAGCTGAAAGACGCCAGTCGTTTCGGCTCGCTGCAATAATTCGTAGGTTTTCTTATCATCTAGCGGCAGTGCCGATAAATCAATATCGTCGTGATAAACTTTCCGAACCATTCGAAGCGTATTATTAATCACGGATAAGTTTGACAACCCAAGAAAGTCCATTTTAAGAAGTCCAAGATCCTCAACCTGCCCCATTGGGAATTGCGCCGCTACTGGACCTTTTGCGGAAACTTCGAGTGGCAAGAATTTTTCAAGGTCGTCTGGCGCAATAATTACGCCACAAGCGTGCACGCCATGGTTCCGAATTGTGCCCTCTAGTCTCGATGCAAAATCAATCACTTCTTTCGCGGTTGGGTTAGTCTCATATTCATGCTTCAAATCCGGTACTTCCTTGATTGCGTCGGACAATTTTACGTGATGACCCTGCACCGGATCCGGCACCATTTTTGCAAGTCGGTCGGCTTCCGCATACGGCACCTCGAGCACGCGCGCAACGTCGCGCACTGCGTTTTTCGCCATCATTTTACCGAAAGTTGCAATGTTCGAAACCCGCGCCCCGCCGTATTTGTTCGAACAATATTCAATCACCTCGTCGCGTCGCGTATCCTGAATATCCGTATCGATATCCGGCATTGAGATACGATCTGGGTTTAAGAAACGCTCGAAAAGCAAATCGTATTTCAAGGGATCAAGCTCGGTAATTCTAAGCGCATATGCGAGAATTGATCCAGCCGCCGAGCCACGCCCAGGACCATAAACAATTCGCTGCGACTTCCCCCAGTTGATAAAATCTTGCACAATCAAGAAGTAACCATTATAACCCATTTTATCCACGACCGACAATTCGTAATCGATTCGTGGGAGAACTTTATGTTTTTCGTCGCGGTCCACATCGACTTTTTCCAAAATCTCGCGACATTCCGGAACTGTTAAATCAATAGTTTCTTCCAACTTTTTCCCAGCATAACGATAAACCAAACCTTGAAAAACTAATTTATCAAGATAGGTTTTTTCGTCTTCGCCATCCGGTACTGGAAATTTCGGGATTAAAATTCGTCCAAGTTGCAAATCTACATTACAACGATCCGCAATTCGTCGTGAATTTAACACCGCTTCCGGACAAGTATCTTGCCAGTGGCTAATAATTTCCTCTGCCGGAATTACGTGTAAGTCATAATCTTTCAAAGTCATTCGGTTTGTGTCGGACAGATTCGCTGCCGTACCGATACAAAGCAAAACTTCGTGCGCGTCTTGATCCTCTTTGGTCAAATAGTGCGCATCACAAGTCACCACCAGAGGAATGCCAGTTTCTTCGGCAATT
>JAUNAO010000059.1 GCA_030527565.1 Candidatus Saccharimonadota bacterium | reverse complement strand
ATCAAGCAAGCCCCCTTTATCATCACTTCCATTACCAAGAAAGAAGGGAAAGAAGCGCCACCCCGATTGTTCGACCTTACCTCCCTGCAAGTGGAGTGTAACAAGAAATTCGGTTATTCGGCCGATGAAACCTTGCGCTTGATCCAATCGCTTTACGAAAAGAAGATTACCACCTACCCTCGTGTAGATACCACCTTCTTGAGCGATGACATCTACCCGAAATGTCCCGGCATATTGGCAGGTATCAAGCCTTATGAAGCATGGACGGCTCCACTTGCCGGTACCAAGCTGAACAAATCGAAGAAGGTGTTCGACAATTCGAAGGTAACCGACCACCATGCCATCATCCCTACGGGACAAAATCCCGTGAACCTGACGGATATGGAGAAACGTGTGTTCGATTTGGTGGCACGCCGATTCATCGCGGTATTCTATCCCGATTGCAAATTCTCCACCACAACGGTCATTGGTGAAGCCGATGGCATTGAATTCAAGACCACCGGCAAACAGATATTGGAACCTGGGTGGAAAGTTATCTTTGCCAAGCCTCAAACCAACTTGCCCACCGGCATGAACGATGCTGAGGGCGAAAACAAAGAGGAAGAAGAAAGGACACTCCCCACTTTCCAGAAAGGAGAAAGCGGTCCTCACGAGCCTAAATTGGACGAAAAGTGGACACAACCTCCCCGCCCCTATACCGAAGCTACGCTACTCCGCGCCATGGAAACGGCCGGAAAGTTCGTGGATAATGATGAATTGCGCGATGCCATGAAGGACAATGGTATAGGACGCCCATCTACCCGTGCAGCTATCATCGAGACTTTGTTCAAACGGCACTATATCCGTAAGGAACGAAAGAACCTGATAGCTACCCCAACAGGTATAGAACTCATCGGGTTGATTCACGAAGAACTCTTGAAATCGGCCGAGCTGACTGGTATCTGGGAAAAGAAATTGCGCGAGATAGAACGTAAAACGTACAATGCATCGACCTTCCTCGACGAATTAAAACAGATGGTGAACGAGGTTGTGCATAGTGTACTGAGCGACAACACCAACCGACGAGTAACCGTTGTAGCAGATACACCTAAAGAATCTACTTCAAAAGAAGTCAAGAAGAAGCGTGCATCTGCCCCCCGAAAGCCGAAAACGGAAACCGCCAAAGAACAACCGTTGAAGATAGACGATAGCATGTTGGGCAAAGCCTGTCCGCTTTGTGGAAAAGGCATTATCATCAAAGGGAAAACCGCCTATGGTTGCTCGGATTGGAAGAACGGATGTACCTTCAGACAAGGGTTCTAACTTCTTCCGGCAAATAACCGCTACGGATACGCCATTCTTGGGGATAGAGATTATTCGCCCGATTGCCGATATTCTTTACAAAGCCCAAAGGTACTAGCTTGTAGGTCACCAGGACATAACCGCGAGGGACGGAAGCATCGAGCACCAGTCCTTCTTTCCGAAGATAGGCGATGGCTTGTTCATAGGATAATTCTGCTTGGGGGAAAGCTTCTTCATGCCGGGCCATGCTCATGGCCAATGAATGATGAGGGATGAAGTCCTTTCCTTTCACCTCGCCCAACGTAATGCCCGAATGGATAACCTTGAGATGTTCCTGCAACAAGGCATGGACAGAAGCATATTTCTGAGGGAAAGCAACGGCTATGGTGTCCTTCATCTCTACTTGATAGTCTTCGTATCCTACCAACCAACCTTTC
>JAUNAO010000002.1:16917-34770 GCA_030527565.1 Candidatus Saccharimonadota bacterium | reverse complement strand
AATATTTTGCTAGATGAAAATGATAAGATGATCGGAGTGATTGATTTTTGCTTTGCGGGGACCGGAAATCCGCAGATGGATACGGCGCGGGTTTTATCGCGACCGGTGCCGAAAGAGTTTGAGGCAGCGTTTTTGGCGCAATTTGCGGATAATTCGCAGGTTTCACGGATGAAGGATGCGTGGAAAAATATCGATAATGGGTATGCCGAACATATCCGGACGCATTTCCCGGAGATAAATTTGAACCAGTTATAGCCCGTTTAGGAATTCTATCTTTGCTTTCCTGAGTTCATCTTCGTCGTGTTCCGGAGTTTCGGTGATTTTTGATTCCCTCTCAAAAGTTGTGAGGACGCCGGAGACTTTGCCGTTGTAAATTGGCTCCTTATCGTAAGTATTCCAAAGAATGATTTTTGTATCGCCAGAATTTTTGGCATAGAATTTTAGGGCGAGGGCGGTGGCGCGAATAAATTCGAGTTCGGTTTCGCGACTATGTCGCCAGTTGCGGCCGGCGAGATGTCGTTCGGTGATTTCCGGTGAAGCGGCAATCATGGTAATAAAATGTTTATAATTCCCTTGTTTTAAAAGTCCGACTAAAATTTTTTCAATTTCCGGATCGAGGAGCGTAACATCAAGAATAATATCAAAACCTTTTTTAATAAGTTCGGAAAGACTAAGGAAGAGCATAATCGTGCTAAACTCGTCCGTTAATTTGCGCACATTTTCTTCGCCATAAAAGTTCAAGATCTCTTCATAGTGCGGATGATATGGCGCGAAGCGACGAGCGGCGACGAGGACTGGATTTTCGTTATGCTTTTCAAAATACGCCTCGACGGCTGGCAAGAGTTGCGTCGTCTTTCCTGACCCAGAAAGTCCGGCGACGCGAACTAATGTATGATTTTGTGTTTTTCCAACAGTAAAATCGGTGAGAATTTTTTGCAAAATTGCTGGGTATTCTTCGAGACTGACTTGCCATTCCGGCTTTACTTCGCTTGGCCAGTGAGCCTTCATATACTCAACAACTTTAGTAAGATTTTCGTTCATTACTTTTCTTTCAAAATAACTTTGATTGGATCGGAGTCTTTTTTGATTTCAATTTTCTGAACGTTTTCGAAAACTTTATATTCGCCTTCGGCTTGGATCTCGATCGTAGTTGGGACTGTAAATTCGAGAAGATCGCCGTTAGTTTTTTCGGCTGGGACTTTTTTAATAATACTTTTCGTCATTAAGATTGTAAGATGAAAAAGATTAGCCAAAGTGCCAGTTAGACTCATAAACCTTTTCGGATAAAGAAAGTCATCGCCGCCCCGCATTACGCGACACATTGAGCGACCGTTAACGGCGGCATAATCGGAAGTTTTCTTGGGTTGTTTTTTACCATTTAAAATAAGGTTTGGTAAGAAGATTTTTGAATGGCGATTTTTAAAATACCACATTGCGAGATCGCGATAAGACCGCCAAGAACTTTTGTGACCCTTTTGAAGAGTTTTACGAATTTTTTCGTCGTCGAAAATCTCGACCGCTTCCCCAGTCATGCCAATCGTCACATAACAAGTTGCATGACGCCAAAACTTGCCGTCAACATAAACTGAGAGCGGGTAAAGTTTTTTCGTCTTAGTCGTGTTAGAGAGAGCATCCGAGAGGGTCTTTGTATTTAGGGTTCGCGCAAGGTCATTGAAATTCCCATACGGAAGGACTGAGAGTGTAACGTCCTTTTTAGACTTTAAAATCGCGTTCGCGGCGATTGCAGCAGTTGCGTCACCGCCAGCGGAAATAATCAAATCGTCGTTTTCTAAAATTTTGGAAAGTTCGGCAACATTTTTTTCGAAACTGGTTTTTTTGATTGCATACTTTCCGAGCACATAGCCCTTAAATTCGTCAGTCTTTTCGAGAATGTCGGTTTTTACGCGACGATACTGAGAAGAATTTGGGTTGTAAACGAGAAAGATGCGTTTCATTTATTGCCTTATTAGCAGTTGCCGGCAGCCAAAGATGGTTCAATGCCTAACCATTTTAGTAATGCATAGATTAATACGTAGGCCGCAAGACCGATAATGATTTCGAAGAGGCGTCGTTTTGACTTTCGAACTTGTTCCTCATTATCGCCAGCAGTCATATACTGAACGCCAACAATCGCGATACCGACCGCGGCGACGATGCCAATACAGACTGTCATAATATCAAGAACCGAATTTAGAATACTTAGGATGCTGCTACCGCAACCATCATCTTCCATACAGCCATTTTCACCAAGGATGGCAGTTTCTACACCGTCACAAGTGTTGGCTGCAAAAACTGGCGTTGGAGCAGCGACTATAAAGGCTCCGATGAAAAGTGCAGTAATTGTAAGTAAAAGTTTTTTCATGGGTGCTCCTATTTTAAATATTCGTGTAACTTTTTAGTATCTTTATTCTTACGAAGTTTGCTTAAAGCCTTCGCCTCAATCTGGCGGATGCGTTCGCGGGTAACATCAAATTCATTTCCGACTTCCTCGAGGGTGTGTGGACGACCGCCACCGATCCCAAAACGAAGACGAATAATCTTTTGTTCACGATCGGTCAAGGTCGCAATAATTTCAGAAAGTTGTTCTTTCAAAATCTGGTTCGCAGCAGATTCCTCAGGCGAATCACGTTCTTCATCTTCAACGAAATCACCAAGTACCGACTCTTCATCATCACCTTCGCGCCCAACAGAGGCATCGAGAGAGGCAATATCCTGTTTAATGCGCATGACATAATCGATTTTTTCTGGCTCCATGTCGAGTTCTTTCGCGATTTCCTCATTAGTCGGTTCGCGATTTAACTCGGTCGTAAGTTTTCGCGTTGTGCGAAGAACTTTGTTAATCGTCTCAACCATATGAACCGGGATACGAATTGTGCGAGCCTGATCAGCAATTGCACGTGTAATAGCCTGACGAACCCACCAAGTTGCGTAAGTCGAGAACTTAAAGCCCTTATCCGGATCGAATTTTTCAACAGCCCTTAAAAGTCCGGTATTCCCTTCCTGAATCAGATCGAGAAAATCGAGACCGCGACCGCCGTAGCGTTTTGCGATCGAAACAACAAGACGCATATTCGATTCAACCATTTTATCTTTCGCTTTTTTGTCACCCTTGACAATACGTTGCGCAAGGTCAGCCTCTTCTTCGGGTGTCAAAAGCGGGATTTTACCAATTTCACGAAGATAAAGCCGAACTGAATCGTCAGCAAAAGCATCGACGTTCTCTGCGGTAATCGCGAGATCTTCGTCGGAGAGTTCTTCTTCGTCCTCGAGATCGCCAGTCTCTGGCTCATCGAGATCAAGTGTTAAATCTTTTGGGTTCAAAATATCGTCTTTAGAGCTCATTACAGATAATTATAATCCATTTTAGGATTTTTGCAAGTCGGTAATCTCGCGAAGCAGTTTTTCGTAAGAGTCGTCGTCTTCGTTCAATTCTTCGAGCTGCTTTGTCAGGTCGGCAATTTTTTGTTTTTTAATTTCCTTGTTATAACGCGCCGAAAGTTCAGCGGCTTCTTTCTCGTAATTTGGGCTGTCGAGGTTTTCGTGTTCGGAATTGAAAATCAGTTCGAGTTCCGAAAGACGAGTTTCATCTTCGGGGATTTCGAATGGAATATCCGTTTTCGTGATGCCGCCAAAAATTTTCAAAGCAAGGAGAGAATTTTCAAGTTTTTGAATATGGTCGGGGGTAGCCTCGGTTTTAGGCTTTTTCTTATATTTTTTTGCGGCCGCTTTTTCGAAAGCGGATTCAAGACGAGCGCCTTTTTCGCGAAGAATCTCGACTGGGAGATCGATTTTTTTCGCAATTTTTTCTTCATACTTTGCACGCTCAACCTCGTCTTTGACGTAGCTAAGCAATTTTAGTGCAACATCAGTGTATTTACGAACATCCGGCGCGAGACGAAGGTTCAAATTTTCTTCATATTTATTCAAAAGCCAGTCGACGGCTGGAATGCGCTCTTCAATTGCTTGTTGCCAAAGTTTTGGATCTTTTTGGATTAGTTCATCCGGATCTTTTGCGCCATGATAATTCGAAATTACGGTCAGATCAATCCCAAGATCGCCAGCCATCATAATTGCGCGTTCGGTTGCGCGAACGCCCGCGGCATCGCCATCGTAAGCGAGACGAATATCGGTTGTAAGATTGGCGAGAGATTTAAGGTGTTGCTCGGTCATTGCGGTACCAGAAGTCGCGACCGCTTCTTTGACGCCGGCTTGGTGGGAAGAAATCACATCCATGTTCCCTTCTACAATCACGACAAATCCGTTGCGACGAATTGCTTCTTTTGCGTTATGAAGCCCGAAGATAAAGCGGGATTTGTTGAATAAAATTGTATCGCTGGTGTTCAAATATTTTGGTTCGCCTTTGCCGAGAATGCGAGCCGTAAAACCGATTACATTGCCGGTTGTGTCGATAAATGGGACCATCATTCGGTCGCGGAACATATCGCCACCGTATTGATTTAAGAGGCCAGCGGATTCGAGCTCGGCTTTTGTAAAGCCGCGTTTTTTCAGAACTTCGAGCAGGGCTTTGCCGCTCGCTGGCGAGTAACCGACTTTAAACTCAGCGACGGTTGAGCGATTAAGATTGCGTTTGTAAAAAACATACTCGCAAACATCGCGATTGCGAACAAGACAGGCTTGGTAGTATTTCGTTGCGAGCGCGAGTGCTTCTTTTGCGCGAAGTTTTTTCTTCGTAACGTCTTTGTCGCCACCACGATACCTAGAAATATCAACACCAGCTTGGCCAGCGAGCTTTTCTAAGGCTTCGCGAAAACTAATCCCCTCAACTGCCATCACAAAACTAAAAATGTCGCCGCCCTTATTCGCTGAGAAATCGTGCCAAATGCCCTTTTCGGGAGAAACCATGAATGATGGAGTTTTATCGACACCCCAAGGAGAATGCCCTTTGAGGCTCCGCCCGGCGCGCTTCAGCTCCACATACTGCCCAACCACATCTTCCACGCTTAAACGAGATTTGATTTCCTCCTTTAAGTCTTCCATGCTATAATTATATCATATGGATGGACAAGAATATCTTAATCAAATCTCGGGTGAGGTCCGACCAGTAAAGTCGAATAAACCGAAATTTTTATCATCGCCATTTTTTAAGTTAGGAATCGTTGCGGTTGTAGGATTAATTTTAATCATGATTCTAGGTGCGGCACTTGGGGGCGGAAAAGAAGGCGCAAAAGAAAAAAATATCAGATTGCTTTTGAAAATGAATAGTGTTTCGGAAGTAATTTCGGAATATCAGACAAACGTAAAATCGTCAGATTTGCGTTCTTCATCAGCTTCGTTCTCTGGAGTACTTGCGAACACGAGTCGTGAGTTAACTGAATATCTTACCCAAAAATATAATTTTTCCGAGAAACAAGTTACCGAGAAAATGCAAAGCGAAATCGATGCAGGACGAGATGAGTTAATTTCGGAATTATTCGAAGCGAAGATTAACGGAATTTTAGACCGAATTTATGCGCACAAAATGGCTTATGAGATTTCTGTTTTAATGAATGATATGGCGGAAATTATTAACAGTACAAACGACAAAGCGCATGAAGAATTTTTGACGACAGCATATAATAGTTTAAAGACGATTTATGAAAAATTTAATAACTTCTCGGATGCGAGATAAGGAGAATGATGGCGGAAAAATCCAAAAAAGTTGAGGCGGCGAAGAAAAAACTAAAACAGGTTCGGGAAGGTTCGTCTAGCTTCCGGAAAGAATTTATTGAATTCATTAATCGCGGTTCGGTAATTGATCTTGCGGTTGGCGTTGCGGTTGGTGGCGCATTCACGAAGATCGTTAATTCCCTGGTCAATGATCTGGTAATGCCAGTTGCTGGGATTATAATGGGCGGCGTTAACTTAACTAATTTATCGTTCACGATTCCGAATTTTATTGGCGGGCAAGGCGAAGTTGTGCTACGTTATGGCAATTTCTTACAGAATGTAGTTGAGTTTGTAATTATTGCTTGGGTGATCTTCATGATTATTAAAACCATGAATAGACTCCGCCGCAAAAAAGACAAAAAAGATTGTTGCTGTAATAAAGATTAAGATAAATTATAACTTAGGCGGACGAGATCATTTAGCTCATCTTCGGTAAGTTGCGAAGATGGGATGATTTCGATGCCGCCGCGGCCAAAATAGCGTGAATCCATGACCGATTCATATTTTTCTCGTAAAAGTTTTGCGAGTTTGCCATCGGTGCGAAGTTCGAGGGTGTTTTTATTAACGACGAGAAAAACTTTGTCGTCTTTAAGATAGAGAGTTCTTTCCTTCTCTACTTTTTCGATATATTCGCCAAGTCCAGTTACTTTAGAAACGTCAAATACCATTTTAATTCTCCAATTGAGCCTTCAATATCATCGAGCGCGCGATGAGTCTCGGGCTTTGTAAATTTTTTATTCAGCGCGTTTTCGAAATAAATTTTCCAAGCAGAAACGTCGAGCATACGGTAATGAAGTTTTGTGTTCAATTCCGGCATCTCGCGTTCAATAAATTTACGATCTTGATGAATTGAGTTTCCAGCAAGATAAATCGTTTTGCCAAAATTCTTGTTCACAAATTCTAAGAGTTCTTGTTCAGCTTCTTTAATCGGCTTACCGTTTTCGCTACCCGCGATGAGAGCGTCGCGAGTTTTCGCATTCTTCTCCCAAAAATCGCCAACCATTCTTGATTTAATAATTTTACCATCAACCTTTACAGCTTCCTCGAAACGGGCAATCTCGTCCATTTTCATATCGGTTGCGATCGCTGCAATTTCGAGAATCTTATCTTTGTCTGGCTCGAGGCCAGTCATCTCAAGATCGATCCAAAGGAGCTTTGCTTTTTTCATTACATTGCCTCCGGAATGTTGATGCCGAGTAGATTAAGGCCGTGGGTCATGACATCGAGATAGATTTTGACAAGGTTTTTACGAATTGCTTCTTTTTCGCTGCCAGCGACTGGACAAGCCTCATAAAAACGAGAGAAATCTTGCGCTACTTCGTAGAGATAAGTCGCGAGGCGATGTGGAGCAATCTCGGCTAGAGCCTCAGAAAGCGCGTCTTTATAGAATAAAATTTTCTTCGTTAGGGTGCGTTCTTGTTCGTTTAGTTCGGCAGGCTTCATATCGCCAGTTTCGCCAACTTTTTCGAGGATTTTCTTTGCACGAACCGCAGAGTAAAGTAAGTACGGGCCGGAGTTGCCAGTCATTTTAACGGATTCGTTCGGATCGAAAACGATATTCCCGCCCATTTTGTATTTCAAAAAGGCGTATTTCGTTGCGGCGAGCGCGACGGTCTCGTCTTCGGAATTATATTCGGATTTTAAAGCTTCATTGATTAGGTCGAGAACGTCGACAGCCTTGAGGAAGTTCCCTTTTCGAGAGGACATTTTAACGTTGCCTGGAAGTTTAACGAGACCATGGGTTAGGTGGTTGGTTTTGTCGACAAGATCTTTTGCGTATTGCTCGACGGATTTCAAAACAACTTTCATGTAATCGAGTTGTTCGTTACCGGTGATGACAATCGATTTGTCGAAATGGTAGTCGTTCCATTTTGTGAAAATTAAGCCAACGTCTTTTGCTTCATAAGTTGGGACGCCTTCTTTATTGATGAAGACGCGGGTGTGGAGGCCGAATTTTTCGCCGTCGAAAATTACGGCGCCGTCGGATAGTTCGTAGACGCCTTTTTCGAGTTGTTCTTTGACGGTTTTAAGGCCGAGACCGGCGACGGTTGATTCTGGATAATATTTATCGAATTTAAGACCAATGCGGGCGTAGAAGTCGTTAAAGTAGGCGTAGGAGAGTTCACGACCTTTCCAATAAAGGTCCGCGAGAGGGGTGCCATGGATATCTTCGGAGTTAATTTTATAGATTTCTTTGTTCAATCTCGTAATTTCGGCTTTTGCCGCTTCGTCGTCTTCGTAGGCCGCAGTTCCCTCGACGTAACATTTTGCGATATCTTCGATCGTCAGGTCGTCTGGGTTCTTTTGCATTAAAATATACATGGTTTTCGCGACATGGAGACCAACATCGCCGCCAAAATTTGCGCGGATGACTTTCGCCCCAGCGTATTCGTAGAGTTTCGAGATCGAATCACCGACGATTGAAGTGTATAAATGACCGACGTGGAGGACTTTGAAGGGGTTTGGGTCGGAAAATTCACAGATGACAGTTTTTCCAGAATATTCGTCTGATGATATATTTTTCTCGAAATTTTCAGTAAAATCGGCAATTTTCGCAGTTAAGTATTCGTCTGATGTGATAAAGTTTAGAAATCCAGGGTTAGAGACGGTTGGGGTGAAGTTCTTTAGGACGTCATTCCCTTTCGCGTTTTCAGCAAGTTCTTCGGCAATTTTGATAGGTGCGTTATGGAGTTCTTTCGCAAGTTTTAGGGGGGCGTTCGAGGAAAAATCGGTAGGAATATTGTCAGGAGAAGGAGTAACGTCCGGTTCAAAATCTAGACCGTAAAGGTTTTTAATCAAATTTTTTAATTCATTTTTGATTTCTTGCATAAAATAATTATACCATATCTTAGGGAAATATGATATAATAGGGGTAGCGCGGGTATCGTATAGCGGCTATTATGTATCCTTCCCAAGGATGAGATCAGGGTCCGACTCCCTGTACCCGCACCAGGTTTAGGACTGCCTTCTGGGGCGGTTTTTTGTGGGCCGTAAGGCATTTCCCCTGTTACTACGTATCAGTCCATCAACCTTTGCAACATCGTTCATAAAATTCATAAGGTGTTTGGTACTCTAATGATGAGTGTAACCTATAGTGATTATATAAGTCAAGATACTTGCGTAACTTTTGGTTTATGGTGCCTGGTGTAGCTTTTCTTGGCTTGTAATGCCCAATACATTCTGTTTGTATTGTGCGGTTAGATCTCTCAATGTGAGCGTTATCATTTGGTCTACCTGGACGAGTGTGCCTAGTCATTCTTTTGCCGTTTCCTCTAATCTGTGCATCAAAATACTTGCCAAACTCTGGCCCATTATCTGCTTGGACCATCTTGAACTGGAAGCCAAACTTAGCCTCTGCTCTTAGAATAACTTGAGCCGCAATGCCTGGTCTTAATTCTGCACTACAATATGCATAGGTCATTCTAGTATAGACATCAATTATCGTATAGACATACACTTTCTTCCAGGTAAAGGGTTCTGTATAGTGAATAGTATCTATTTCTACTAAATCACCTGGATGATTGGCTTTAGGTCTTTTAGGATTGGTTCTGTGTTTTAGCTTCTTTACTCTCTGTAAATTATATCTTTTTATGATTCTTTTAATGGCGGATAGATTAATCTCTATGCCATCTCTCTTCATTTCTGCTTGAATATAGGCAGCATGCTTATCGCCAGTCTGTTTGCGATATTCTAGCACCTTCCTTTCTAGCTCTGGAGAAATTCTGGTGGGATGATGGCGTGGTGCAGAGGACTCGCTGGGGATAGTCCATCTGTATGGCCTTTGCCCTATGCTTTTAATGCCATTATTGCGACTAGGGCGATAATGGTTCCTAGTCTCCACATTCTCGTTAATCTTCTGCCATTTCTTGATCCAACGCCAAATAGTACTGCGATTTCTTTCATATTTAGTTGCTACTTCATTTATACTCATACCGAACAGAATGACATCTTTTAATGCACAGGACCGTATACAAATAGCTTCTTGGCTGTTACAATAGCTCATAGAAGGTGTTTTTCCTTTCTTTTATTATTTTGCTTGATAATATAAGTATAAAACACCTTCTTTTTATTATATGTATTTTATGGCTTATGTTGCATAGGTGGTGGGCTATTACGTTACTATTGACTTTTTTCATATTTTGTGCTATAATTGAAAGAAGTTATGTCATTAACTAGCACCTTGATATCTTATAGAATCTATTGAGCAGCTAGTTTTTATTTTTAGGGAGGGTAAAAAATGAAAATTAACAAAATCATAGTGCATGGTGGCATTTTTCATACTGATGACGTGTTATGCGTTGCTCTAGCACGCATTGCTAATCCGTTAGTAGAAATAAGCCGCGTGCTGGAGGCTCCAACCAAAATCGAAGACGGCGTAATCGTTGCAGATATCGGATTGGGCAAGTACGATCACCACCAGGCAGATGCCGAAATCCGTCCTACGGGAGAAAAATATGCCGCTTGCGGTCTTCTCCTCAGGGATATTTGGGAAGATATTTTCCCGAGCGAAGGCCACTATCTTGCTTTTGAACGTAATTTTATTATGCCAATTGAAAAGCAGGACAACGGCGGAGATAAAAATCCTTTATCGCTTGCGATAAACGGATTTGTCCCGGCTAGGGACGACGACGCCGATATGGACGAAGCCTTTCTTGAGGCTGTATCGTTCATGGAAACAATTGTTCGGCGACAAGTTGAGAGGGCCAAGTCAGCAATTCGTGCCGACGGATTGGTGACAGCAGCTTTAGCGGAAGCTGGCGACGAACAGATTGTGATTTTACCGCAATTCGCCCCATGGCAATCGGTGCTGGTTCCGTCTGATAAGAGCTTTGTAATCTTCCCCAGTAATAGGGGAGAAGTGAATCTTCAGACAATACCGGTGTCGGCTGAAAAACGAGTTGCTAGGGTGCCGTTACCCGAAAGTTGGCTTGAGAAAAAGCCGGCTGGATGCAACTTCGTTCATCCGGGGCTTTATATGGCAGCGTTCGATACCATCGAATCAGCCATAAGCGCAGCTCGCTCAATATGATTTTACCCCAGCCGATCAGGCTGGGGGATTTTCTTTTTTAGACATCGACGCCTCTGGAGCGGATAAGTTCGACATCTGCGCCGTGAGATAAAAGATTATCTAACTCTCGAGTGATATGCTCAGGTTCCATCCTAGCCACTAGATTATTGGCATTTGCCCCGCGGGAAAGGAATCTATCAAGGTAAGCAAAAATCTCGCACGGTTCTAATTTGGACGCCAAATCGTTAATGTCTAAATTGGCGCCGCGAGAGGCAAACTCGTCAAAATGTATAACAACATCAAGAGGGTCGGATCTTTGTGCCAAATCATTAATATCTATGTTTGCGCCATGAGAGCGGAAAAAATCTAGATCAAAAAGGACAGTAAGCGTGTCTAGTCTTTTCGTCAAGTCGTCAAAATCAATCTTTGCACCATGGGCCAAAAGGAGGTCATAATTGGCATAAATGCTCCAAGGACTCAGCCTTTCCATGATGCTGTTAATATCTGCGCCATGCGAAAGAAGAGTCCCCATATTAATAATAAGATCGGTCCTGGGATTTAACGCATTTATCATTTCCTCTAACGAAATCCCATTTTTAAGGGCATATTCTACATCATATTTTTCCAAAAGCTCCCCAACGCGTGGATCTGCATTAAAATTATCCAACGTAGCAATTGGGCGATTCACTTCGTAGAGGAACTCGAGCTCTTCTTTTGTGAGGTCTTCGCCATTTTGCATTTTTTGGTCTAGGGCGATGAGTTGTTTTTTGTCCGCGAACTTTTGAAGGAACTCTTCCCCGCCCGGCAACGACCGCACTTTCTCTTCGGCAATTGGGACAAGCGAATCTTCGAGAGCCTGGCCATCGTTTAAACCGGAGATTTCGGCGACATTGCCGTCAACATCTAGGCGAATCGAGGCGCAGGCATTATCTGCGAGTTGTCCCGTCGCAGGGTCTTGAAGGCGGAAAAGGATGAACTTTGCTTTAGAATCTGGGTTGCTATCATTATACTGATTGCCGTCTTTTCCCTTTTCGAGATAACTGCGTCCAACACTAGGGCTGGCGACGCACCAAGGTGTGCCGTCAGCGGCTTTAGCGAGGTTCTCTTCGTCGCCCGGATTATATTCTACCCAGTCGCCATGTACGTCCTCGGTTCTTTCTGGAGTTTTGATAATCACTTTCCGTTCAAGCAAAAACTTCGAGTAGATTTTATTGAAATTACCAGATTGGATTAAGGACTTAAGACGGTCATCTTGTTCTTCGGTTTGCCGCTCTGCTAAGCCTTCGCTTCCAAGATCATAAAAATTACTAATTGCCTCATAAGTTTTGCCGAGAGCGCCGGCGTCTAAATGTGGGTATGGGGCTACGGTGTGTTCGTCGCGTTTTTTAAACTGACGTTTTTCTTTATCGAAGATCCCCATTTTACTCATTCCATCCCAAGCATAAACTTTGAACCACATTGGATATGGACAGTCTTCATCTGCAAAGTAATTAGACCAGCTTTCGGCAGATTGGCGTTGGTTATCCCTAATTTCTTCGGTAAGCCGTTCTTTTTCCCAATCTGCAAGTTCATGACCCTGCCCGTTATCACGCAAAATCTGTTCTTGGGTTTGCCAGTATGCGTCTTCGATATCTTCCGGCTGAATAATTATTTTATCCAACGACATTCCCCAGAGGCGTCTTTCCAGTTTATTGCCATGTCTTTTCACCATTGAGTCAAGACGCTCGATGTAGGCATCATTTCGACGTTCGTTGTTTTTGCCAACTAACTTTTCGCCATACGAGCGAGCTTTTTCAAAGGAACTATCTACAATTTCTTGGTGGCGAGTGTTGAAGCCGGCAGTATTAAGAACTTTGGCGCCAACTTCGCGTTCCCTCGAACCATTCTCATTATTTTCTGTATCGTTGTTAAGTTTTTCGCCTGGCATAAACCTCCTATATTATATATTCGGAGTGTCCCTAAAAACAAATGGAGCACTCGCTATGAGTGCTTTAAACTTCATATCCTACAGACTGGTCTTTCCGATCCAACTGGTGCGAGTGCCCCATTTATGAATCGGAAAAACAGCTTTAAGGTCATACCGTAAAAAAGCCAGTTCGTAGTTTTTGAAGTTTAAAGCAATATAATTGTAACATAGGATTAAAATCTTGTGAACTGCTTAATTCCCCAACTTGGCTGGCGGAGAGTTTGAACCAGCATGATAATACATTTTCAACCCCCACCTTCAAAAATCTAAAAGTCTATGTTTACTCCCCAGTTCCGTCTTGCTCCGGAGCAGGGATGGTGATAAATTCGGAGACTTTGCCTTCGTCTTTCAAAGCGGCGAAGCGCGATTCGAATTCGGTAAATGGGACCTTAATCGAAACGAAGTTGACTTCGGTTTCGGTTTTTGCAATTAGTTTCACAAAGTAATAGCCGTCGCCGTTCAACGAGATAAATCGTCCGCTTTGTCCGCCTTCCTCAAGTTTAATTGCCTCGGAAGCGCGGCCGCCATCGATATTCTGGCTGCTGACCATACCGGCGGTTTCCTCGTATTGAATCTTGTCGCCCAAAGCATTCGCAACAGCCGTATAATCTCCGCCATTTCCGGCGAGTAATGACTCGACTTTATTCGCGAGCATATTTGCATTTTCATCAATTGCCATCTCGACTTTCGCGCGGACTAAGCCGAGATAAAGGATCCGGCGATATTCAGATTTGTTGAGTCCAAAATTGTCCTCAATGACTTTCAAAAAACTTTCTTCTTTGCGTTCAATACCGCCGATGTTACGATGGCGATCAAACTCAGCGGTGACTTCTTCATCCGTAACGGTAATTCCCTGTTCTTTCGCGATTTTTTCGGCGTAAGCATATTTCTCAGCTTCACTCAGCGCAGTTGTCATATATTGCGAATGTAAAACTTCGAGAGATTCTTCGTCCGTTGTGCTAGATTGGCGTTCTATCGAATTCGTACTACTCAAATAAAGCATTAAATAATCCGAAAAGCGGACGTTTATACCGTCGACCGAAGCGACTGGGACTGGAACAATTTTCGTAATCCGGTAAAGCATGTCGTCGGTCATATTGAACTTATACAATGCGAGCCAGCCGGCAGTCGCCAAAATACCAACAACGATAGTCGAAATTAAAATCGTGTTAATCACAATGCGATGTTTTGTCCATTGCAGAGGATATTTAAACTTACGCCCCGCGGCAAGCACTTCCTCGCGACGCTGGTTAACCTTCTCTTGTTCGGTTTGCTTCTCGACTTTTTTCCGGAATAGTTTCATGGTATAATTATAACATAACTACGGCTCGGTAGCTCAATGGATAGAGCAATTCCGTCCTAAGGAAGAGGTTGTGCGTTCGACTCGCACCCGAGTCACCAACAAAAAGTAGCCCGAAGGCTACCTTTTTTGTTTCTCTTAGCGAGTATATTTTTCGCGGAGATCGGAGTAATCGTAGAGCTCGTTCGCGTTGAACCAAAGATCGATTTCCTTCTTCGCTTCCTCAGGGTTACCCGAAGCATGGACGAGGTTAGGCACGCCAACGCCCTTCGCGTCCGAATAGCCGAAACTCATGTGCGAGAAATCGCCACGAATCGTACCCATTTCAGCAGATTTTGGCTCGGTTGGGCCAACAATCTTGCGAACGAGCGGGACAGCCTCGATACCCTCGAGCACCATCGCGATAACTGGACCAGTCATCATATACTCAACATTGTAGCGGAAAACTTGTTCGCCACGGCGAGTGATCATCTGACCGATGTCTTCGTAGTGCATCCGATAAAGTTTTTCGTCTGGCATGACCATTTTCATCGCGACGATTTTAAGACCGACGCGTTCGAAACGCTGGATAATTTCACCAACAATACCACGTTGGACGGTGTCTGGTTTTAAAACGACCAGGCTGCGTTGAATAAAATCTTCTTTATTTGCCATTTGTTCTCCTTTCTGCTATTATAACATACTCACTCCCGAGATTTAAGATTTCTTCCGTCGGCCGATTCCGCCGCGTAATTTTAAAGTTTTGCAAATGTCCCGGATTGCGGAATCATGGGAATCGAGAATTTTAATATTTTGATGGACGGCGGTTTTAAACATGGTTTTTAGGTCGCTAAAATTCGAATTTGCGAGGACGAGGATTTCGGCGGGAGATTGTAAGGCTTGTTTGATATCGGCGAGAGTTAATTCCCCATCGTCGATTTTGCTAGTCCAATGATCGAGCAAGAGAGTTTCTTTATTTTTGAAACAGCTAGTCGCGTATTGGAAAGAGAAAGTTTTCGAGAGGGCTTTTGTAGTTAAAACTAGGGTTTTGCGGGTAGTTTTAAAAACCGGAATTTCGAAACCAAGAAAGGCTTGGTTTTTATAATGGCGACGGAAATATCTAAGGCTAGTTGTTGAGAGGAGATGGTTGGCGAGAAAAATGAGATCGACACGACCGATGTAGGGGCGGAGCGCAGCTTCGGCGACTTGGCGGATTTGGTGTGAGCCAGACAAAGCCGCTGCAGCATTGCGCCAGTCGATCACACGAATGACATCTACTATCCCTAATTCTTCTTCGAGCCGATCGGCAAAAACTTCGCCGCCATAGCCAACATCAAAAATCACAATTTTAAGCACTCAAAAACTATCCTTTCCCCTCCACATGAGAAAAGTTTATCACGAGATATTTGTTTTAGATTTCTAATTCCTGAAGTTATGAGACACTTGTCTCATAACTTTTAAATTACTTGGTTTCGGAATGGAATCTCTCATGAATATCGCGAAGATGAGCATCGGTAACATGGGTGTAGATCTGGGTTGTACTAATGTCGGCATGACCGAGCATGGACTGGACGGAGCGGATGTCGGCACCATTCATTAGAAGATCGGTCGCGAAAGAATGGCGAAGGGTGTGAGGAGAAACGTGTTTTGTGATTCCGGCAAGACGAGCGTATTTTTCAACAATACGCGCAACTGAGCGAGTTGTGATGCGGCGATAATTGCCCGAGGTGTCGACAGATTGAAGATTATTTGAGTTATTCAGGAAAAGAGCTGGGAGCGAATCGGTGCGAGCATCGAGATAATCGGCAACGCGAGCAGCAGCAGATTTGCTAATGAAAATTGGGCGATCTTTGCTTCCCTTTCCGCGAACAACGAATTCGCGACGATCGAGATTAATTGAATCGCGATTTAGACCAACTAGCTCAGAAACACGAAGCCCGCCAGAATATAAAAGTTCGATGATTGCGCGATCACGAAGACCGGATTCGGTCGAAGTATCGATCTCGTTCAGCATTTCTTCAACTTCATCGAAATGGAGGAAAGTTACTTGCTTACGAACAATGTGCGGGAGGTCGATAAGGGACGGGTCGAGAGATTTAATCTCACGACGAGCAAGATATTTTAAGAAACCACGCAAGGCGATCAAATGATAAGCCTGAGTGATGGTTTTTAAATCCTCTTTGCCATTCTCCGAGCCGTAGCGATTTAAATTCAGGCGGTATTTTCTGAGCAGTTCACGATCGATGTCAGATGGTTTAATCGCATCTTTGCCTAAAATTTCTTCTGAAAGATTCAAGAAACGCTCAAGATAAAGGCGATAATTTTCGATCGTGCGCTTTGAACGACCACTCTCGATTTCGAGATGTTCAAGAAAATCCTCGATAAGATCGGAAATATACATAACCTAATTATAACATATTAATATTCGCCGATATTTGGGTCGTAGAGGCGAACGACGGTCGAGATGGTTGACGGGCGATCGGCGCCTGGGCCGTACCAGCAAGAGCGAATGTAGAAATCATAGTAGGCGGCTTTGCTTGGATTGACTGTGCCATTTTCGACGACGGAAGTGCTTCTTTGGTCCTTGAACGGAACAATAAAAAGACCTTCGACTCGTTCGAGTTTAGTTCCAGTTCCCTGGCCGAGCAGAGCATCATCTCCGCCAGTGCTACTTGCTTGTCCAGAATAAACGAGCCTTGGGTAGGTCGCGGCAGCAAAGAATTTATTTGTACCGTTATCGTTAGTCGGAGTGATGATTAGCTGGTCTGGATCGATGGTCCCGACTTTTGCGATGTTGTTGATGTCGATTACGAAAGCGCCCTGGCTCATCAAATTATTTTTATTATCATAAATTTCGGCGCATGTGGCTGGATTATATTCGAGCGATTCGCCACGATCTTTTGCGTGGCTGGTGATTTCCTTCCAAAGATTTAAATAGGCGTCGTCGCCCGTCTCATTAGCGGCATTGCCAGCGATGTAGGAATTATGGATAAAGCGGAGGGCCTCGGCTTGGGCGTCAATTTGTTCGCGAGTAACGGTTGTTTCGAGCGCAACCTGAGCCGAAGAAGTGCTGCCGTTGACGACGGAAGCGACGGTAATTGCGACCATGGAAAAAATCCCAATCGCGAGGGTAACTTCAATAAGAGTATCGCCCACTTTCTTTTTCATAGTTTTATTATATCATGCTTAAGAAAAAATCCGCAAAAGTGTAGGTTAGGACAAAGGCGAGGACGAGAAAAGGACCGAAGTAGATTTTATGACTCCTACGTTTTTTGACGAGGGGGTACATAACTAGAGTGGCGCTGAGATTCGAGAGGAAGAGCGCGACGAGAGCGAGCCAAGGGCTGCCGAGGGCCAAGCCGATAATGCCGGCTAAAATCCAGTCGCCGTCGCCGACCCATTTGCCTTTGCTGATTTTATAGAGGATAAGATAGATGCCGCCGAAAAGTAAAGCAGCAAGGACGGGTTCCGAGATGAGTTCTGGGGAAAAGCCGGAAATGGCAAAACTGGCCCATCCTTTTAGGGTTACTAGAATTATAGCACAGATTCCCGAAATTGTCAAGGCGAAGACTGGGAGCTCGCCACACATGCCGTCATAAATAGCCAAAAATCCTAGGCTTATTGTTAGCAGAAGCAGAATAACGAAAATGGCGATGGAAAGAGGGGTGGCGGAGACGGGATTAAAAGTGAGACTGACGAGAGCAAAGGCAATTGCGAGACCGAGCTCGGAGAGGAGTTCAAGGACCCCGATCTTCTTGCCGCATTTTCGGCACTTCCCTCTTAAAATGAGCCAAGAAATAATAGGAATATTATCATACCATTTGAGTTGGTGTTTACATTTTAGGCAAACTGAACGAGAGCCGAGCTTTTGTTTTTTGGTTTCTTTTAAGCGTAAACGACGAGCCTGGCAACAAAGGAATGAACCGATCGCGG
>JAUNAO010000002.1:0-16817 GCA_030527565.1 Candidatus Saccharimonadota bacterium | reverse complement strand
GTTTCTTTTAAGCGTAAACGACGAGCCTGGCAACAAAGGAATGAACCGATCGCGGCGCCAAGGATGAACATTAAAATCTGCATAGTTTTATTTTAGCATAACTCTCTTGAAAAAAATCGATTTTGCTTTTATACTTAGGGTATGAAAAAGCAAAAGGGGTTTACGATTATCGAAGTGGGGCTGGTCCTCGCGATTGCGGGGTTGATTTTTATGATTACTTTTATGGTTTTGCCGGGGCTTTGGGTTTCACAAAGAGATTCGGACCGCGAGAGTGATGTTCTGAATTTTGTACAGACTTTGAAAAATTTTCAGACAAATAATAACCGAGGGGCATTGCCGAATCTAACGAGTTCAGAGAAGCAGCTGCTCTCTAACGGCGGCGTGATAGAAGTTAATAAACAGGGGCCTTCTGGAAATAGTTGGTACGAGTTTTATAGAGATTATTTAGATGATTCTTTTGTTGATCCGAGTGGTGGTGATTACGAATTAAATATTGCGAATTGTATAGACGCGAATCATGATGGGATCTGCGATATAACGGCGGGGTTGTCATCGACGAAGTTTCCAAATGAATATAAAATGTATGTTGTGATTGGGTCGACTTGCGGGACGGAGAATGCGGTTTATTCTAGTAATATTCGGCGGGTATCGGTACTGTACAAAAAAGAAGGTGGTGGCGTTTACTGCGCAAATACTTAATTAGTTTGGTTCTCAAAAAATAACCTCCGGAGAGGTTATTTTTTAGTTCCCTATTTTCTAGGAGTCGTCGCTACAGTAAACGCCGCTACCTTCGAATTTGAAGACAATAGCGTAGTTATTGTCGCCTACAGCCTTCTCGACCGTCCCTTCACTGCCATCTTTGCATTTCGCACCAGTTATGAGGTATGCCGTATGGTTGAAAGTCGTGCCTGCAGGAGTTGCTTGATTTTTGTTATAGCCCTGGACCTTTACGGTATAGTTCGTGCCGTCTGGGTCGGTGAAATCATTTGATAGATAGTTGCTGATCAGCGTACTACCATCATCCGGTAACTTGTTCCGGTTGTTCGCCTTATAGTTTGTAATAGCGGTCACGAGACGGCCCATGTCTTCGCGGCGCTGAGTGTCACGTTGTGAGCTCTGCAAAGCAGGGAGCGCAACGAACACCATAAGAAAGATCAAGCCAGCAATCGCGAGTACGAGCACGACTTCGATAATTGTAAAGCCTTCCTTCTTTTTTATTTTATTATTCGCCATGAATAAATCCTTTCTAGCTTTTATTCTTAAACTTATAATAACAAAACTTTTTCAAAATGCAAGTGCTTTTTTAGCCGCCAACTGAGTTGACCAACGAGTAGATTGGGAGCAGAGTACCGCCGACAACGACGCCGATGATCCCGGCCATACAAACCATCAAAATCGGCTCAATCATGGTTGAGATATTATTAACCTGATCAGTCAGTTCGTTTTCATAAACTAAGGCAGCACGCCCGAGCATCTCGTCGATTTTGCCGGATTCTTCCCCGATGCCGGCCATTTGGGGGACAAGCGGGAGCATATGGTTGCGATCCGAAAGCGATTCGGAAAGACTTTTACCGCCTTTGATTAGTTCGAGAGATTTTCGATATTCATCTTCGACGATTGTATTATTAACGGCGTCGATTGAAATTGTAATTGAATCGAGCATCGGGACGCCGGTTGCGAGCATCATTTCAGCGGTGCGAGCAAAACGTGAAACGTAAAGTTTTTTGAAGAGACCGCCGAAAATTGGGGCGTGGAGTTTAAAGTTGTCGGCAACACGACGCCCAGCGGTCGTTTTTTTGATGAAGTAAATCGAACCGCCGATTGCGGCAGCGACAATAATTAGAACTAGCCACCAGAAACTACCGAAAAAGTTCGTGATGTTAACGAGGAATTGAGTGAGGCCTGGGAGTTGCTCACCCATATCTTCGTAGAGTGCTTCGACTTGCGGAACAACAGCGATCATCATGAAGGCAAGCACGGCAATAATAACAACAAGAATAATCGCAGGATAAACTAGAGCGCCTTTGATCTTTGACATCATAGCGGCATCTTTTTCTTCCTGATCAGCGAGACGCTTCAGGGCGAGGTCAAGAGTACCAGATTTTTCACCAGCCTGGATCAAGGCGAGGTAGACGCCATTGAAAATGTCAGAATGGGCAGAAAAGGCTTCGTAGAGACTTTTACCAGATTCGACAGCCGTCAGAATTTCTTCGGCGACAGTTTTCATGGCTTTATTTTGAGCCTGTTCGGCAACGGTGCGGAGAGAAGAGGCGAGTGGAAGACCGGCACCAATTAAAGTCGAGAGTTGGCGAGTAAACATGACACGGTCTTTTGTAGTGACGCGACTATCGGCTTTGCCAAAGAGGCCCGAACCTTCTTCGGAGATTGACTGTGGGATGTATCCTTGTTCGAGAAGAAGTTTACCAGCGGTTTGTTCGCTATCTGCTTGGATATTCCCTTTAATAACTCGTCCAGAGGCTTTGTCGCGAGCCTTGTAATTAAATCTTCTCATTTAGCCCCTCGCCAAACGATTAAGTTCATTTAGGTCGACGGCATACTCGCGGGCTGAGTCATAAGAAATTACACCGGTTTGGACAAGTTTCGCGAGAGTGCGGTCCATAGTTTGCATGCCTTGATCGGCGCCAGTCTGAATAGCGGTGTCGAGTTGGAAGGTCTTCCCTTCGCGAATTAACGCGCGGACAGCAGAATTTGTCACCATAATTTCAGCAGCCGCCACACGGCCACCGCCAACGGCAGGAATGAGGCGCTGTGAACAAATCGCCATCAACATATTCGAAAGTTGGGAGCGAACTTGTGGTTGCTGGTGTGATGGGAAAACATCAATCATGCGGTCGATAGACTGCGCGGCGGAATTCGTATGGAGAGTTGCAAAAACCAAGTGACCGGTTTCGGCAATCGTGATTGCGGCTTGGATTGTTTCGAGATCGCGCATCTCGCCAATCAGAACAACATCCGGATCCTCACGCAGCACGGAACGAAGCGCGGCGGAAAAACTATAAGTGTCGTAATGGACTTCGCGCTGAACGATAACGGAACGCTGGGATTTGTGTGTAAATTCAATCGGGTCTTCAATCGTAACAATATGTTTAGACTTTTCGCGATTAATTTTATCAATCAAGGCAGCGAGAGTCGTCGACTTACCGGAGCCAGTTGGACCAGTAACGAGAACGAGGCCACGCGGATATTCAGTAAAAGTCTCGACGATTGCCGGAAGGCCAAGGTCGTTGATTGATTTAATCTGGTTTGGAATGAGACGGAAGGCGGCGGCCATTTTACCACGTTCGTGGAAGGCGTTAACACGGAAACGAGCAAGGTCGCCAAACGCAAACGAATAATCGAATTCTTTGTCTTTTAAGAAAATCTGTTGCTGGTCTTCGTCGAGTGTAGCAAAAATAATATCTTTTAGCATTGCTTCGTTCAGAGCCGGCATATTAGCGACCGGCGTCAGGGCGCCATCAATACGAAGGATTGGCGGTAAGCCATATTGGACATGGAGATCTGAAGCATGCCGACGGATACATTCTTCAAGAAGAATTTCAATTTTCGGTGAAGTTGTTTGCCCACTGCTTTCCATATTACTATTATATCATAAGCATTACGATAAATCACTCGCAACGCGATTAATTTCTTCGAGCGTCGTCAGACCGGAAAGGGCCTTCAAAATTCCATCCTGTCGCATAGTGATCGTTCCCTTTTCGCGAGCGAGGCGCATAATTTCAGCAGCCGTTGAATGATTGACGATGGTTTTTTGAACTTCCTCATCGACTTCAATTGCTTCATAGAGGCCGGTGCGGCCTTTGTAGCCGCCTGGGCTTTCTTTAGTTTCGACGCCGTGTGATAAAAGATAGTGGCTGTTGTTTTTAATCGGGAGGCCTGGGTAACCAAGATCGTCAGAAATAGCGGCAATGTCTTCTTGGTTTTGTGGCAGGATATCGCCAACAATTTCGTTAATACTTTCGGTTTCAAGATCGGAAGATTTATAAACTTCGCGTTTGTCAGTAATACGGCGAACGAGACGCTGGCCAATCACGACATTAAGGGTCGAGGCGAGCAAGAACGGCTCAATGCCCATATCAAGGAGACGCGGAAGAATGCCGGCGGCGGAGTTTGTGTGGAGAGTTGAGAAAACAAGGTGGCCAGTCAGGGCGGCCTGGACCGCAAGCCCGGCGGTTTCATTATCACGAATCTCACCCACCATCACGACATCGGGGTCCTGACGGAGAATCGAGCGGAGGCCGGAAGCGAAAGTTAGACCAGCGTCGACATTGACTTGGATCTGGTTAACGCCATCCATTTTATACTCGACTGGATCTTCCAACGTCACGATATTAATTTGTTCGGATTTAATTTGCTGAATTAGAGCGTAAAGAGTGGTCGATTTACCGGATCCAGTTGGACCAGAAGTCAAAATCATACCGTTTGGACGTTTAATGCCGGTTAAGACGGTTCGCAAAGTTCGTCCACTCATACCCATTTTATCAATCTGCATAACGGTTCCATCCTTATCAAGAAGACGGATGACAACCTGCTCGCCCCAAGCAACTGGCGAGATTGCAATACGAAGATCGATTTCCTTGTCGTCAACGAGAACCGTAAACTGACCATCCTGCGGGGTACGATGTTCGTCAATTTTAAGATTGCTGAGGATTTTAATACGCGAGACAAGAGCTGGAGCGACGGATTTTGGGAGATCCATAATCTTGCGAAGAACGCCGTCGACGCGGCAACGAATAATTAATGAATTTTCGAGCGGCTCAATATGAACGTCGGAAGCCTTTGTGCGGGCGGCATAACTCAAAATTGTCGTTAAAGCTTTTGAGATTGGCGAATCTTGAACGATAGTTTTAACTTCGGATTGCTCACGTTCGGCGGTTTCGGCATTTGTTTCGTTGACCGCTTCACGGACGCCAGCAAAATCACCATGGTTCTTTTCGAGAATTTCGCGAACACCACGTTCAGAAGACATCCAAATGCGAATTGGTTTATTAACTAAATTAGAAAGGTAGTCGGTTAACTGAACATTAGTCACATCAACCATTGCGACATTCAAAATGCCGTTTTTCTCGCCAAGTGGAACGGCGAGGGTACGGTTCTGGGCCTCAAACGGAATTTTCGAAAGAATGTCTTGATCAATTGTGATATTTTTTAGCTCAACATAAGGAACGCTGATAACGCTAGCCGCCGCACGCGCAACCATTTCTGGGTTTGCAAAACCACGCCGAACAAGTTGCGCCAAAATTGTACCTTCATCATTCGACTCGTTGCGGATAGTAAAGACTGCGTTTTTATCGACTAAACCTTCATTAACGAGGAGATCGATAATTCTGTCTTCAGCTTCCTGGGTTAATACTGTCATCGATTTCCTCCTCGTTGGTTACGGAGCGGACGCCATCCAAACATTCGCCAGCTTCATTATATTCTGTACAGTTGCCAACATAAACTTCAACGGTTGGATTCAGCGCGCGGAAGTTAAAAACATTTGCGTCTGGCTCGGCAAGAGTGTTATAGTTTTCTTCCGGAATGGTTTTGAATGAGAAACCTTCAAGCGCCGGAAGCAAGAAGCTGCACACGGAAAAGGAAGCGACGATGCCGATGATCGCGGCGAGGATTGCGGTAGTTAAATCAGTTTTCATTGCTGGTTGCTCCTGATGAAATAGTTGTCGTTGATTCGCCTAGGATAGATGGGTCCATGTAAAATGCGTTGGCTTGGGCCTGAAGATTGAGCTGTCCCTCTTGCCACTCGATTGTTGCGCGTTCAATGCTAAAATCGCGAATTGAGCGTTCGATGTTGTCGAGTAACTTTTCGACCTGCCAAGCTTCGGCCTCGACTGCGAGACGAAGCGAGATAGTATTAAGGTTGGTACCGAAAGTAGCGACATCTGTTGTATTGGTTGGGCTGAGAGATTCCGGTTCAAGTCCAGCAGCGTTGAAAAGTTTGTTTAAGCTCGCGAGGAGCGCTTCTTCGTTTTTGAAAACTGGGAGAGCGTCCGGAATGACGCGAAGCGAGGAACAACTCTGGATGAGGTTCGACGCTGAGGCAATTTTCTCGTCGGTATCAGCAGAATTGTAAAGTTCCTGTAGTTCTTCGTAAGTGTAATTTTTCTTCGTCTTCGGGTTAATACATTTTGAAGCGTCTTCATTCGGAACCGAGGCGAGGGCTTCATTTTTTGCCATATTTTCAAGGATGTTAGAACGGAGAGTATCCTGCACCGACGCGGTGCTGACAGTGTTAGGATTACATTTCTTCAACTCTTCGTCTGTATAGATTTCGCCTTTTGGTTTCGCGCAAACGCCGATCTCTTGAATGGCTTTTGAATAAATAACGATGGTTTTTTCTTCCTCGGCGATAACGCCATTGTTAAAGGCGATTTTGCTGCCGAAGAAAATCGAAAGCGCAAGCGCAACGCCAAACACAACTGCCGCACCGAGAACGGCGAGAATCATATACTGCTGGGCCTGTGAGATTTTTGCACGTTTTAATACTGCAACTTCTTTAGCCATTGTTTCCTCCTGTGTTTGCGTTGTTGTTGCAAGTCGTATCGCCTTCGGCGCAGTCTTCGGCACGTTCAGCAAACATGTCTTGGAGCTGGAGGTAAGAGTCGGTAACGTTGTGGCGACCGGTTGGCGAGAGCGAAAGTAGGTGTTTGTTGTTAAAACTAAAAACTTCTGGGCTCAGAACAATTGTCGCCGAAAAGCGAAGAACTAGCTGTTCATCAGTATCACGACCGTTTGAGGATTCGGCGATCGTAATGCCTTCGGTTCCGTCTGGGACGAGGAGACAACTATCGTTCGAAGAAGTCCAGTTAATGACATTACCCGCGACTTCGGTTCCGGTGTAGGTAATGCAGTCGCTTTCGAAATGGGCAACATTTTCAATTGTGCCATCGAGGCTTAAATAACCAGCCTTATACCATTCCTCATATTGGGGAGTGCGCCAGATGCGAACAACGGTTTGACCTTCATATTGTTCAGTTGCGTAGCCGGAAACGACTGCCGTTTCCTCTTCGGTGGCTTCAGGAGTTTCAACAGTTTCTCCTTCGGTTGTTTCGTTCTCATCTTCGGCCGGGTTGGTTTCCTCTTCTGCGGTTTCGGCAGCGGATGGATTACAACCTTCGCCGTTGATTAACCAGTAGGCGTAGGAACCTCGGGTTTCATCGGAGAATGATTCGACGATACAGTAAGCCGGAATGGTATTTCCGTCGCGATCGACATAGGCGCCGTAATCATAGCGCATGTATTGCATACTTTTCTTGAATGAATCGAGAACATTGTAGTCGATGTATGGTTCGGCGCCGGCGTTGGCTTGGGCGTCGAATGAGATAGTCGGGTTATCCTCGGCAAAACTAATACTGAGTTCGGAGATTGTGATAGTGTCGAGACCGGTCGGGAGGAGGGCGGAGAGCACGCCAAAAATACGAGAGAGTAATTGTTTATTGTCGGAAATTTCAGCAAGATTGCCAAGTTGATCGCGAATAGTCAAGAACTCGCTTAGCTCGCCGTAGGAATTAACGGTCGACGACATGAGATCGATCGTGTTGCGTTTTCCATCGGCAGCGGATTGCTGGATTGCGGCAGCCGAGGCAAGAATAATGCTAACGATAATTGAGGCTGAAGCAACTACGATACAAATGAAAAAGATCAAATTGCGGAGCTTCAAAGCTTTAATCATTTCGTTTTTGATGTCTGGAACGAGGTTAATTTCGAGTGCCATTTTAGTCATTGCTCCTTTCTGAGAGTCCAATTGCGACGGCAAATTCACCGGCGACTGGAGCGAGCGCGCGTTGCTGCTCCGGAGTCGTGCGGACTGATTGCCATGGATTTCCTTTCATGGTTGGAACGCCAGATTTTGCTTCGAGATATTCAGTAAAGAGCGGGATCATGCTGCCATAGCCGGTTACTACGATGCCGCCAACTTTGCTATTTAGATAGCGGGTTTGAAAGAAACGGACGGATTTTGCAAGTTCGGAAGAATAGGTATCAAGAGAGTGACTGAGAAGTTTGAAAACTTGACCCTCAACTTTATCGTCGGCAAGACCGAATTTCAGAATAAATTGACGAGCCTGATCCTCGCGAACACTAAGTCCGCTAGCAACGATGCGGACGAGTTGCCCGAAGCCGCCTGGGATTGAGCGAACGAGGCGAGGCTGATTCTTATAAACGATAACAAGATCTGTCGATTTTTCGCCAAAGTCGACGATTAGGGTTGCGTCCATCGCGCCTGGGATTGCGAGCGAACGAGCCATTGCCAGAGGTTCAGGCTCCATAGCAATAATATTAAGGCCAGTTTTCTCAATCGTTTCCATAAACGATTCGGCATATTCTTTCGAGATTGAGGAGACGAGGACTTCGGTTTTAGCTGGATTGTTTGGGCTCGGGCCGAGAACAACATAGTCGGCTTTCGCTTCGCTCATTGGCATAGGAACATATTTTTCAATTTCATAGCGGAAGGCTTTGTCGAGTTCTTTGTCTGGCAAAGTGTCCGTATCGACGATTGTAGTGTAGGTTCGGGTTGCCGGAAGACCAATTGCGACGTTCTTCGTACGAATGCCAGCCTGAAGAACGGCGCCCATAATCGCTTCGCCTAAATGTTTACGACCAAGTTCAGAATTATCAGCAAGAAGTTTCGGGTCGATTGGAACATAAGCATATTTCGATAAAGTCCAGCCGGTTCTACTGCTACCAAAAAGTTGCACGATTCGCATCGAATTTGTCCCAAGATCAAGGGAGAAAAAGTCGCCCACGCCATGCAATAAGTTCATACTCTTATTATAAGCGTAAACTTTTTATTTTGCAAGTTGTAAATAGTAAAATCTTTCGCGGTTGCCGGTCTTGCCGGTTAGTTCGTTGTCATGTTTCTTGATGATGACAAAACCGCTTTGTTTAAGCCAAAATTCGAAATCTTTCAAAATGCGACGACGAATCGATTCGTTTTTAACAACGCCACGATTTAAGTCGCCTGGGGAGGCCTCGAATTGGGGCTTAAGCATGACGAGAAAATCGGTATCTTTTCTTGCGAGATGATTTTTCGCGTAGCTCAGAATTTTAGTTAAACTGAGAAACGAAACATCAGCAACGATAACATCGGCGGCGGAAGTTTCAAAATCGAAGATGTCGGTTTTTTCATGGAGTTCGACGCGCGGGTCAAAACGGAGCGGGGCGGACATTTGGTTAGTTCCCTTTTCAACGGCAACGACCTTTTTCGCGCCAAGATCTAGAGCGAGTTTTGTAAAACCGCCGGTTGAGGAGCCGATATCGAGGACGGTTTTGCCACGAAAGTCATAACGAAACGCCTTGACGGCACCGGAAATTTTCAAAAAACCACGTGTTGGGGCAGTTGTCTCACTACCCCTAGCGTGATGAAATTTTCTCGACTTATTTTCGGCGTTCGCGATATTCATAAGTTTCTGTGTCGACCGAAACGGTGTCACCTTCCTTAATGAAAGCTGGGACCTTAATAACTACGCCAGTCTCGAGGGTTGCGTCCTTCATCACGGATGAAGTCGTGTCGCCCTTGACTACTGACTCAGTGTAGGTTACAACGAGCCAAATGTTTTTTGGCAAGACGAGGTTGATTGGAGTGCCGTTGTAGAACTGGATCTCCATTTCATCGCCGTCTTTCATGAAATCTTTCATGTCGCCGACCATATCATTTCCGAGTTCATATTGCTCGAAAGTTTCTGGATCCATAAAGTAGAATTTTTCATCGTCTTTATAGAGATATTGAACTTTGCGAGTTGTTACCTCGGCCGACTCGATTTTTTCCTGGCCCTTAAAGGTTTTTGGAAGCAAAGCGCCAGTAATCAGGTTTTTAACCTTCACGTTGACGATTGAGCCACCGCGGCCCATCACTTTTTGGGAGTATTCCACCACTTTATACGGTTGGCCGTCCAGCGTGATGAGAGTGTTTTTCTTAAGATCTGTTGGTCCGTACATAGTACTCCTTATTAGCTGTTAGAAACAAATGGAAGCAGAGCCAAGTGGCGTGCGCGCTTAATAGCGACCGCGAGCTGGCGCTGTTGTTTTGCGGAAAGACCAGTTTTTGCAATTGGTTCAATCCGGCCATATACGTCGATATAGCGCTGCAAAGTTTTTACATCGCGGTAATCGAAATATAAATCCTTGTCATTTTTAAATTTTTTCATTACTATCCTTCTTTCTTATTTAATTAGAACGGTACTTCGCTCAAATCGATTTCGCCTTCAGGGATGTCGGTCGGGACATCGGAAGCTGGCTGGGGGGCTGGGCTAGATGCTCCGGCAGAGTAATTTCCGCCATTGCCACCGTTACCGCCATTGCCACCGCCGGTAAAGTTAAATTCTTCGACGACGATTTCGACGCGAGAGCGTTTACCACCACCGTTTTTGTCTTCCCAGCTGCGCTGTGAGAGACGACCGGAGACGAGCACGCCAGTACCACGCTTTGCGTACTGGGCGATCATCTCGCCGAGTTTGCCCCAAGCGGTACAATCGATAAACGAGACTTCTTCTTTCTGTTCGCCGTTGTTGTCGCGATAGACGCGATTAACAGCGACGGCGAATCCACAAACGCTGGCCCCGTTTGGGGTGCTGCGGAGCTCTGGGTCACGAGTTAGGTTGCCTGCGATAATTGCTTTACTAAAACCGCGCATGATAAGTTATTCTCCTTTTTCTTCGCTAGATTCTTCTTCAGCTTTTGCTGCTGCTTTTGTCCTTCGTTCGTCGGTCTTGACGAGGAGATAGCGGAGAACTTCGTCGTTGATATTCATCGTAGACGAGATCTTTGCTGGAGCTTCAGCTGGAAGTTCCAAATCCATGTAGTAGTAGACTGCAAATTCGTTGCCAGAGATTGCGTAAGCAAGGCGTTTCTTGCCGTCGTTCTCTTCTTTAACGATTTTGCCGCCGCTAACCTCGATCAATTTCTTGACCTTGTCGAGGCTAGGATCAAGATTCATCTCGAGGTCGGGATGAAATAGTACAGAAAGTTCGTATGCTTTCATAATACTCCTTTGGTTAAAGCAAACACAGGTCTCTTTGTTCGTACATTGAGGGGGCTTGTTTGCTGAGCTAATAATATTTCCATTGTAGCACAGATTAGGGGAAAAGTCAAGGGGTAGAGAGAAAAAATCCCCGGCGAACCAGGGATTTAGAGAGTGGTTATTTTTCGGTGTGGTTAGTCCATGTAGTCTTCGGGTTTGAGTGGTTCTATGAAGCGCGGCTCGGGGCCGCCAACGGGTTTGATAATGCCAGAGGCAATAATATCGCCGTATTCGCCGTTGATATCCTTTCGGTTGACCGGGCTAACTTCGACATCGTCGACTTTGACCTCTTGGTCGGGTGTAAGATGGATTTTGATGGTAATCGCGAATTCGTTTACGTTCTTGTTCATGATGTGGACCTCCTTTATTTTTAGGGGAGTCCTAGAAATGTCATCGAAAAATAACCTTATTAAGGTGCTCCCCCTATCTTTCTATTATAGCACACTTTCTTCAAAATGTCAATGCTTTTCTAGAGGAAGCTAAGGAGGATAAAGACGAGGAGAACGATGAGGATGGCTGGGGCGAGGGAGATAGTACCGAGGATAATGAGGGCGATGGCCCAACCCGGGAGTTTTTTCTTCGGGGTCGCAGCGAGGGGTTCTGGGTGTTTTGAGCGGGCGATGCGGTTCATGATTGGGGCGATGATTGAGCCGGTGATAACGAGAATCCAGAGGACGACAAAGAGGCGGACGAAGAAATTTGGGAGACCTTGATCGGCAGCGAAGATGATGAGGATGGTGTCGAGGCCGAGGGCGATGGTTGCGAAGGTGGTAGCCCAGAGGAAGTTGTTAACTTTCTTTTCGAGAGGTTTGATGCGGAGGAAGACGGAAAGGAAGAAGGTCAGGGAGATAGCGGTGCTCGCGGCGGCGAGGAGGCGGAAGACGATTTGGTCGCCGATATCGCCGATGAGGATGATGGTTGAGATGATACCAGTCGAGACAAGGAGGGTCGCGAGGGCGGCGAAGCGGTAAATTTCGCGGTCTTTGCGGTTCGAGAGGTATTCGGTTAAGAGGATCGGGACCATCATGAAAGTAAGGAAGCTGGCGAGGATAGTGAGACGGATAAGGATGGTCGGTGGGGTGAAGGCTTCGGTCGTGCAGATGTTAAGGCCGTAGCAGCGGTTTTCGAAAGCGGCGAGGAGGTTGACCTGGACGACTTGAGTGATGTAGATAAGGGCGCTCGAGGCAAGCGTAACGATCGTAGCGACGCGGGCCGGGACTTTGAGCTGGGGGAGTTTTTCGAGGGAGAGGTAGATGTCAACTGGGAGGGCGGCGCCAAGCGGAATGAGGATGGTGAGGACTGGGACGGTTGTCATGAGGGCGATGTTATCAAGGTCGAAAACAGCGATGGCCGAGTAGAGGCTCGTAATGAAACAGAAAAGGATGCCAAGGTCGGCGAAAATGGCGAGGTTTTTGTGTTTTTCGCGGCGGGCGCGGGCGGAAATTGAGCCGAAGCAACAGCCGGCGGCGGTTAAGATAAAGCCCATGACGAGGGCGGAGCTGTTTAAGGACTGACCACCCCAGATGTCGATGAGCCAGTTGACTAGAAGGAGGGCGGTGAAGAAGAAGCCGGTTAGAGCAAAGAGGCGTTTGTTCGGATCGTTGAAGACGCGGGCGAAAATCAGAGACGGGAGGCAGGCACCGATTGCGGCGAGGGTCGAGAGCATGATTTTGCCTTGGGCTTCGCCCCACTCACCGATGAGGATGAAGAGGATGCCGATGCCAGCGGCGGTCGAAACGGCGCCGATCAGGGTACGCAAAACGACGCGCACGAGGTTTGGGGCGGTTAATTTTGTAAGATTAGATTGAATTTGATCGACGAGGTGATGCATTTTTGCTCCTTGCTTATGGTTAAATAATAACGAAAAAATGGCGATTTGACAATGGCGTGGATATTGAAATTTTCTAGAAAATGTAGTATAATTTCATCCAATCTAGCTAGACTAGATAGTCTATTTTACGGGGGTTAGAAGATGAAGTACTTTATCGGGTTTTGGGTTGTTAGTATTATCATAATTGTGGAGATGTATTTAATACTTCGCCGGTTATGGTTGCCTCCTAAGCCATGCTCAGCGCGGCGAGCGAGAAAATGTGACAAGGATATTGTCCATGTTTTGAATTGCTCGCGCGGTTGCCAAGGTTGTCCAATTAAAAACCACCTCATCATAAAGGAGGTAGAACTCCCCAAAGAAGAGGTCGAGCGGTTTATTGCTCGGTTTGAGGAACCTTTCCAGCCGAGAACACAAGTTTCTCGCTATTATTATTTGCATATTTCAAACACAGTAAGTAATGAAGGCGGGCTTGCAATCGAAAGGAAACTCGGAGAAGACAAAACAAGTTTTATCCAAGCCAAAGAAACCAAAACATCAGCCATCTAGGCGCGACCGCCCCCCTCGGGGCGGTTTTTATTCATCGAGGAGTTTTTGGATCAGGGAGAGGATGAGGGGCTTTTCGGCTGGTTTTGATTCGGAAATGAGGAGAGTGAGGGCAGTTAAGGCGCGGTCGCTGATTTTGGTTTCGCCGTTTTTGGCGAGGTGATGGTTGTTTAGGGTTAGGAAGACGACGAAAAGGAGGGCGGCGATTGGTTCGTTCCCTTCGAGGAAGGGTTGGGTTTTGATGAGGTTATAGAGGAGGTTGGCGGCGCGTTCGCTGATTTTGGTTTCGGTGTTGGTATTAAGGTTCGCGAGGATGGTTTCGAGGTCGCCGTCTCTCGGCTCGCCGAATAATTCCCCACCGTTTGAGGTGCGTTTTAGTTCGCTAATCAGATTCTCACAGGTTAAGGGTTCGAGGTGTTTGGTGAGTTTTGGATTGTTTGAGTTTAAGTCGGAGAGGTCAATGAAGCCTTCGTCGTATTCTTTTAACATCTTGAAGCTGGCGCTGTATTTACTGATGATCTCGAGGATGCCGTTTGCTTCGCCAACGTCGAGGGCTTGGTGGGCGATGAGGCGGCGGATGACGCCCATCATGTTTTCGACTTCGCGGAGTTTTTTCGCGTCGAGTTCGGAGAGCTTACGTTCGTTGATGACGACGCCGTTGGTTAAATAATTGCGGAGGACGGTCGTTGCCCAGATGCGAAAATCGGTCGCTTTTTTCGAGTTGACGCGGTAGCCAATAGAGATAATAGCGTCGAGATTGTAGAGTTTTAGTTTACGACGGACGTCACGACTGCCTTCGCGGCGAACTACGAAAGAATCTTTCGCGGTTCGATTTTCGAGTAATTCCCCTTCGGCGAAGATGTTTTTAATGTGGATTTCGATCGAGCGGCGGGTGACGTTAAAAAGGCTAGCGATCTGATCGATGCTAGCCCAAATAGTCTCAGAATTTTTATCGACGTTAAAAACAATTTCACCCTTTTCGAGTTTGTAGATTTCGACCTCGTTCATTCATCTTATTATAACACGTAATAACTTCCACGCGAAACCCGTCTCGCGCCTGTCTTCACAGGGCTCGCCTCTGAAAATGCGAGCTTCGCATTTTCTTTACGTTTCGCTTAGAAAGTTATTACGTGTTCGCTAGCTGGTCGAACTCTTCCAATGAAGAGATCAGGAGTTCGCGAGGTTTGTTGCCGTTTTGGGGACCGATGACACCGATGTCTTCGAACCAAATTGCGAGGCCGGAAACGAAGCCATGGCCCTTACCGAGGTAGGTTTGTAGCATGGCGGTAGAGAATTTACCTTTGTTGAGGCTAATCTCGACGGCTTTGCGGACGATTGGATCGTTCGGATCGAAGCGACGGCCAAGGTCGCCCATACCGGTATCGCCGCCCATGCCTTTAATCGCGACAGTTTGTGCGACAACTTCGTCATTGTATTCAGGGGCGCGCTGGAGACGGAGATAATCAGTTACTTTATTAATGTCGTCATCGGAAGCCCAAGCACCCTGGATACGGCGAGGCTTACCCATCATTTCGGTCGTTAGGAGCAACATATCACCCTTACCGAGAAGTTTCTCGGCGCCGCCCTGGTCAAGCATGATTTGGGAGTCGATACGAGAACCGACGGCGAAGGCGATACGACCCGGGATGTTAGCCTTAATAAGACCGGTAATAACCTTAACCTCTGGACGCTGGGTCGCGAGGACGAGATGGATACCGGCGGCACGACCCTTCTGGGCGATACGGACGATGAGCATTTCGAGATCTTTGCCAGCCATCATCATAAGGTCGGCCATCTCGTCGATAATAATGACGATGTATGGCATTTTTTCGCTCTTGTCTTCGGCGGTCGATTTCGACATTTTTGCGTTATAGTCGGCGATATTTTTTACGCGCTCTTCGGCCATCAAAGAATAGCGGCGTTCCATTTCGCCGACGGCCCACTTCATCGCCGAGAGAGCCTTGTCGGTTTGGGTGATGATTGGGGTGAGGAGATGTGGGATGTCGTTATACTGGGCCATTTCGACTTGTTTCGGGTCGACAATAATTAGTTTAAGGTCGGAGGGAGCATTACGGTAGAGGAGCGACGAGATTAGAGTATTCGTCATAACAGACTTACCGGAACCAGTTGTACCGGCGATTAGGAGGTGTGGCATTTCCGCGAGATTCGCGACGACGGCTTTACCGGAAATATCTTTACCGACGGCAAAGGTTAGTGGGTCTTTGGCTTTTTTCCATTCATCGCTGTCAAGGACGCCGCGGAGGCGAACATCGGCCGAACGAGCGTTCGGGATTTCGACGCCGACCGATCTTGTTCCCGGGATTGGGGCTTCGATACGGATTTTATCGACGGCAAGATTTAGGGCGAGCTCTTTATCGCGGGCGAGGATTTTACTGAGGTTGACGCCGGATGGTGGACGCATGGTGTACTGGGTTACACGTGGGCCAACGTTCGCGCCTTCCATTTCGACATCGATGCCGAACTCGGAGAGAGTCGATTTAATGACGTAGGCGTTTTGCTGAATATTACCAGCGTCGGCTGGGGACTGTTTCTTTTCGAGAAGATCGGTCGAAGGCATTTTCCAGTCCGGATCGTTCACGGCGACGAGAGCGGTTGGTTCCTTTGTCTCCGGAGCTTTCGTTTCCATGGTTTTTGTTGGGACTTTTAGAAGTTTGCCGGATGGTTGCGGAGTCGGTTCGCCGCCGAGGCCAGAGTTAACTTTAATTTCGAGCTGACCAAATTTTTTAGACGGCTTTTTCGCGTCTTTTTCGGTTTCCACGGCTTGTGGATTTTTTGTGAATAAGTTTTTTAAGTTCTTCACGAGAGTGACCGGGGAGATCTGGAAGAGGAAAAGGGAGGTTACGAGGATGAGGACGATGTAGATGAAGATGACGGCGGCTTGGTCGAGGATTTGGAGCATGAGGCCGTTAAACCAACTGCCGATCATGCCACCGTTGCTCCAGAGGGCGGCGATGCCGGAAAGCCAGAGGAGCATGAGGGCCGAGGCAAAGTAGACCGGAGGTGCGACGCGGTTGTTTTCGGAGCGGAAAATTTTTACGGCAAGATAAATGAGAAGGACTGGGATAAAATAGGCCGCTCCGCCGAGGCCGGATTCAATGAATTTATGGACGATGTTAAGGGCGTTGCCGCCATGACCGAACCAAGTTGCGATGAAAAAAACAGAGAGCGCGATCATCAAGATGGCGACGATTTGACGCCAAAAACCGCCGGGAAGTTCGTGTTTAACAGGGGCTTCTTTTTTTGTCCCCCTCGATCGGGATTTTGTCGTTTTTCTTTTCTTCGGCATATACCTTAATTATAGCACACTTTTGAGAAAAACACAAGAGGAATGACCTGGATTCTACCTCCAAGTGCAACATCTAGTCATCCCTTAAGCGCCCCAATTCG
>JAUNAO010000023.1 GCA_030527565.1 Candidatus Saccharimonadota bacterium | reverse complement strand
ACGCCAACAATTAAAATCGCAATAAAGAATGCAACCCCTCCGTCCATCAGATTAACTCCTTCGCAAATTCAATTAGGCTTTTATCGCTTCGGCGTGGGCCAACCAACTGTAAACCGAGTGGCAAACCAGCTTCGGTCGTTCCGGCCGGAACAGTCAACCCCGGCACGCCAGCCAAATTCAAAGGCACACTCATCAAATCTTCAAGATACATCGCGACTGGATCATTCACCTTTTCGCCCAACTTAAATGCTGGATTCGGCGACACTGGAGTTATGATAAAATCACATTGCGAGAACGCTTTTGCGTATTCTTCGACAATCAAAGTTCGAGTTTTCGCCGCCTTTAAGAAATATGCATCATAAAATCCGCTCGACAACACAAAGTTCCCGATCATAATCCGGCGTTTATTCTCCGCCATAAAACCTTCGTTTCGCGTATTATTATATAAATCACCTAGCATATCGGATTTTTCCGATCGGAAGCCATATCGAACGCCGTCATATCGCGACAAATTCGAGGCAACTTCTGCTGGCTGAATAATATAATAAGCTGCGAGCGCATATTTCAAAGTCGGCATTTCTAAATCAACAATTTCGTAACCTTTGGATTTCAACAATTCAATCTTTTTTGCTAGCGCTTCCCGAATTCCGGCATCAACTACGTCATTATCGAAATCCGAAATCGCTCCAATCTTCTTTGCTGGCTTAATTACGCTTTCGTTATAATAATCTGGTAAAGTCGTTAGGTCTTTCGGATCTTGCCCGCTTGCGATTTCCATCAAAAGATTCATATCATCCGGAGTTTTCGTAAAGAAGCCAATACAATCAAGCGACGAAGCCATCGCCACAACGCCATACCGCGAAATTGTTCCGTAAGTCGGCTTCAAACCATAAACTCCGTTGAACGAAGCCGGTTGCCTAATTGAGCCGCCCGTATCAGTTCCAGTCGCAAATTCAACAATGTCTAATGCTACCGCGACCGCCGATCCGCCGGACGATCCGCCCGCGACGCGTTCTTTATCGTGCGAGTTTAAGGTTGGCCCGAAATACGAGTTTTCGGTCGAAGAACCATGTGCAAATGCATCGAGGTTCGTTCGCCCAATCATAATTGCGCCTTCCGCCTCTAACTTTTTAACCGCTGTTGCGGTAATTGGTGCGGTTAAACCTTGTAAAATGTGCGCCGAAGCCGTCGTCTCACCTTCCGGGGTCAAAAAATTATCTTTTAAAGCATATGGCACGCCCGCAAGTCGCCCCGCGTCTTCTCCGCGTGCGATCTTTGCGTCGATTTCTGCTGCCTTTTTTAAAGCCGCCTCTTCATTCAAAAACGTAAAAATATTATAATCGGCGAATTCTTTTGCTTTTGCGAGCGCGTCCTTAACTAGTCTAGTCGCTGTAATAGTTTTATTTGCAATTTTCATAATTATAATACCCTCGGAACTTTAATTTGATGATCTTCGGTTTCTTTCGACAATGCGAGAAGCGCCTCTCGGTTTGCATCTTGTTCTAAAATCTCATCCTCACGCCAAACATTCTCCATTTCGAAAACTTGATAAGTTGGTTGAACGTCACCAGTTTCAAGCTCGTCGAGTTGTGAGATATAACCAATAATATCCTGTAAATTGCCGCCTAGCACTTCCATTTCCGCTTCAGACAACGAAAAATTAGACAGCTCAGCTAAATGCTTTATCGTCTCGCAGTTAATTTCCATGTTCTAATTATACACTATTTCGCGTTCTTAAAGAGAATTTTCTTCACGTAATTCAAAATCGGTTGCACTTCGTCGATATTGAGGAAGAAACTCGCGATCAGATATGACAAAACCGAGACGCTTGCAATAATGCAGAACTTTGGAATCGTAATGACGAGCGAATTGTCCGTCGCCATTAGTGGAATAAACTTAGTCATTGAAAAAGCAACGCAACTCGCGATAAAAGTCGCGAACAACATTCTAAGAAATACTCCGCCAAATTCTTTGTTTAGGATTTTTCCATTAGATCGTTTTTGCAAAATTCCAAGCAGCACGACAATTTCTAACACCGCACCAAGCGACTGCGCAAGACCGAGGCCGTCTACACCCCAACCCGCCAAATAAAAACCAATCGACATCAAGATTGTTGCTCCAATTGCGACGATTGACACAATAAACGGAGTTTTTGTATCTTGGCAAGCATAAAAACCACGCGATGCGATATGAAAAACTGAACGTGCAAAGATTGCAATTACAAGCGTTCCGAGCACCGACGCAATCGTGCCATTACTATCGTTATTGCCAATATTAGAAATAAATGATACGACATAGCCTCGTGCAAAAAACGCAATCGCCGCAACTGGTAAAGCAATCCAAATAATCGTCCTGAGGGCCTTACGAAAAGTTTTATAAAATTCGGTTCGGTCGCCATCGTTCAATTCTTCCGTCAACTTTGGGAAGAATGCCGTCGAAATTGCGACCCCGATTAAATTTACTGGCATATGATGCAATGCTGATGCCTGGTTAAATGAACGCACTGCGCCGGCTCCCATTCGCGAAGAAAGGTTTGTATTTACAATCGAATTTACGTAATCAATTCCCTGATCCATCGAGCGCGCTGGCAATAACTTTAAGATCGAGCGAAAACCTTGATTCCTCCAGTAAATTTTAAAGTCATAATCAAATCCAAGTCCGAATAATCCAATCAAAGCTACGATAAGTTGCATCACCGCCCCAAGAATCACACCGATCGCAACACCCATAATCCCACCTTCGAAAATCTCTACGCCGAACAAATTAATTCCACCCGTAAAGCAGGTTATACCAATAATAATTCCGATATTGTAAATCGCCGGCGCAAACGCATAAAATACGAATCGCCCCACCGCCTGCTGGATCGAAGTTAAAACTGTCGCAATTGAAAATAGGAATGGGTTTAAGGCAATTACGCGCGTCATATTAATCGCGAGGATCATTCCCGATTCATCAAGCCCAGGGCTAACGATGTAACGAATCAACGGATCCGCAAAAATCATAATCAGCACGCTGACAACCAGCGAAATTAATGCAAGTAAATTAATTAAACTTGATGATAGTTCCCATGCCGATTTTTTGTTCCCAGCCCCAAGCCGCTGATTAAAAACTGGAATAAACGAAACCGAAAGTGCGCCGGAAGTCAGGATGAAAAACATAAAATCTGGGATTGTAAACGCCGCCGTATACGCATCAATTCCGGTTGGGTAAGTTCCGAGATAATAAGAGTTCAAAAGTCGGTCTCGAAAAAGTCCAAGTAGCGCTGAAACTAAGGTCGAGGACGCAAGTACGATTGCCGCATTTTTCACCGACAACTTCATATTTGCAAGTTGCACAACCGACTTAAAACGAAACTTTTTCATACTATTATTATAGCACGTGTTATAATAATATATATGGCTAAAAACAAGACCGACCGCATTTTGCCAGCTAAAAAAACAGCGAGTAAGGCAAAACAGGTCAAAAAAACTACGAATAAGACTACTAAGAATAAACTAGCGACTTTCTGGGCTGATTTCAGGGCGAAACGGAAGGCAAATAAAGAGGCCGAAGCGCGTCGTCGCGCCGAAGATCTTGCTACTCTCCCGAAAGAGCCGGTTAAACGCTTTTTTGCGCGGCTTCACCCAAAGCGCGTCTTTAAATGGCTTTTTTCGAAACGTGGCCTAAAAGGAATTTTGAAGTTTGCCGGGATTTGTTTTCTGCTCCTCGTTGTAACGATTGGTGGCCTATTCCTTTATTATAAAAAAGATCTTGACAAGATTCGCCTCGATGAAATGTCGATCTCCGAAACCGTTAATACATATCTCGACCGCAATGGTGTTGTTTTATGGAAGGATACCGGTTCGGAGGACTACCGTCTCGTAGTTAAGGCAGAAGATATTTCGCCATATATGTATCAGGCAACAATCGCGATTGAGGATCACAATTTTTATACCCATATCGGTGTCGATTTTGTAGCACTGCTTCGCGCGACAATCTCGACCTTAACCGGTCAAGGTGTTCAAGGTGGTTCGACCCTAACTCAGCAATTAATCAAACAGGTTTATTTCTCGGACGAGGCAGCAAGCGCTGACCGCGGTGGCTTAACTCGAAAAATCAAAGAGTTAATTCTCGCGATTGAACTTGAACGCATGTATACAAAAGACGAAATTATTACGATGTACCTAAACCAATCGCCTTATGGCGGCCGCCGCAATGGTGTTGAGTCTGCTGCCCGAACCTATTTTGGTAAGTCCGCAAAAGATTTAACCCTAGCTGAATCTGCCTTACTTGCTGCAATCCCAAACAACCCAGCAGTCTTGAACCCATATAATAGTTATGGCCACAAGGCGCTTCTCGAACGTCAACATAAAGTCTTGAATGAAATGGTTGCGATGGGCTATATTACCGAAGAGGAATCAAACGCAGCAAAGGAAGTTGCTATCCTTGACACGATCCAGCCAGAATCTGGTCAATATGCAGACGCGCTTGCCCCGCATTATGTTCTTGAAGTTCGTAAACAGCTTGAAGAAAAATATGGCATTTCAACCATGCGCGCCGGCGGCTGGACGATTACGACTGCCCTCGACTATCGCGCGCAGCAGATTGCTGAAGAGGCGGTTAAAACCGGCATGAACTATTCTTATATCAACCGCGCAGACAACATGGCCCTTGTTTCGGTCGACGTTGAGACCTCTCAAGTTATTGCGATGGTCGGCTCGTCAGATTTTTATAACTCAACTTATGGCGAATTAAATGTAACAACCGACGCCTTGATTGAACCGGGTTCTACAATCAAGCCAATCCTAGATTATGCTCCGTTGTTTATGCAACGCGATGGAATTAATTATAGCCCAGGCACTATTCTCCGTGATGAAAATATCAACGAAGTTTATTGTGGTGGTAATACGGGTCGTTGTTCGCTCGGTAATGCGACTGGCCAGTATTACGGTAACGTTTCGATCCGCTTCTCGCTCGGTCATTCGTTGAATATTGCAGCCGTCAAAGCCCTTTATATTAACGGCATTGAGAATTCTCTTGAAATCGCGCATGCTCTCGGCGATACTTCTTATTGCGAAAATCGTTCTGGCTACGGACTTTCAATCGCGATCGGTTCCGGCTGCGGCGTTCGTATGGTTGAGCATGCAAATGCCTACGCCTCAATTGCCCGCGGCGGGTCTTATAAAGATTTAACCTACGTTCTAGAAGTTAAGAATTCAGCTGGTGATGTAATTGAATCTTGGACCGACAAACCAGCCACCCGTGTCGTCAATGAGGAAGTTGCATATATGATTTCTGATATCCTAAGCGACAGAACCGCGCGCTGGTACAACAGCCCGGGTTTCGTCGTAAACGGTGTTTGGACCGCAACGAAGACCGGTACAACTACAACCGCTAGCTCGGCTGTTGCAAAAGATTCGTTGATGGAAAGTTATTCAACTGCGGTTTCAACTCTTGTTTGGAACGGCAATCATGACGGCTCGGGTATGTCGAGCAGCTCGAAAGATCCGGCCAGAAACGCAATCAATGTTTATATGGAACGCGTCCATAAAGAAGTCTACGCTGTGGACGGTCGTTGGCAGTCCGGCGATCGCCCAATTCGTCCGGCCGGAATGCAAACTTTGACCGTAAATGGCATAACTGACATCTTTCCAAGTTGGTACAATGCTTCGAAAAACTCTGGCGTTTCAAAAGAAAACATGACATTCAACCGCTACAATAAAAAACTTGCCTCTGAATGTACTCCAGAAAATTACAAGATCGAAGTTGAGGTTACAAAAACTATTGATCCAATGACTGGAGAAGAAGTTATTACTGTTGAAGGATACGATGTTGAAAACAGCGACACTTGTGACTATGTTGCACCACAAGTTTCTCTCTCGACCAGTGGAAATTCGATTTATGCCATCGTAAGCAAAGGCTCGGCTAAAATCTCTAGCACAAAACTTTATGTTGATGGGGCTGAGCAAAGTGGTATTTCCCTATCCTCGAGCGGCTTGGTCGGCGGGTATACCTTGGACGGCACTGAATCGTCGATTAAGATCACGATCACTGACGAATACGGATATTCTACTTCCAGCGAAATTAAACTCTCCCCAACGAAGAAACCGGAAGAAAAGGAAAAGGAAGAAGATTAATTATTGGTTGCGAGGCGATCGTTTCTGTCTTGGTTTTCGGTTGCCACGTTTATCTAGTTTTGCAAAAATCATTTTTCCGGACGAAGTCTCAAAAAATTTCATAAATTCAACCGTCACTTCTTTACCAATTAAATTCGCTGCCTTGTCAACGACAACCATCGTACCATTATTTAAATGACCAACACCTTGACCTGGGTTTGAACCTTTTTCGAGAATTTTTAACTGGATTTTCTCACCCGGCAAAAATTCCGTTCGGACAGCAAGCGCAAGATCGTTAACATTCAATGCCTGAATTTTTTCAACTTCCGCAACCTTTATTAAATTATAATCAACCGTTAAAATTGATGCCTTATTTTCTTTTGCCATTGCGAGCAACGCTTCATCAACCTTATTAAGCCCGCTCGTATTATCTACGATTTCAGTATTTATATTTATTACCCGTTCAAGTTCTGCTGCCACTTCAAGCCCAGCACGCGCTCGATTTCTCTTTTCTGGGTCCTTCCCATCCGCAAGCAGTTGCAACTCTAACAGCACACTTCTTAAAATTAAAAGATCGCCATCAAGAAAGCCACTTCGCGCAATATTTAAAATCCTTCCGTCGATTAGGACCGACGTATCGACATAAATTTTACGCTTTCCCGCTGCGAAGTTGCGGTATTTTTTAGTTAATAATATTGTCGTCTCGACAAAAATTGCGAGCACAGTAATTAAAATAAATAATTCCATAACAGGATTATTTTATCAAATCTTCACCGAATTTAATAGCCGTCTCGTGATTTTTTGATAATATATCATAATATTTCTCGACTAAATCTTGTCGCCCGACAACCGTCGCAACGTCAATCGCGAGGTCGTATCGTGAAGCTGAATTTCTGCGCAACATTTCAAATGGTGTAGTTGTCGAGCCTTCTTCATTAAAACCATGTACACGAAGTCTTCCGCGGTAAGTATAATTTTCCAAAATAGTTTCAAAGGTTTCCGGATAGCCATGAAAACACGCAATAATCGGTTTATTTTCCGTAAACAGCTCATTAAATTTTTCTTTTGATAACCTATTCTCCGTTGTACCAATTGCGCGATAGGACAAAGCATTAATCCCTACAAGTCGGAACTTAAGATCCGGCAAATCTTCTCGCAAAATTTTAATCGCCTCAATTGACTCTCTAGTTTGGATATCCCCAGCCGCGGTAAAAATAAAATCTGGATTCTCGTCGGAAATAAATTGGAAAATCGAAGCCCCGCCATTTTCAAACTGGAATTTTGCATGGTGCGAGTCAATATAGCGTGGCAAATCGACTTTATTAAATGTTGTAAGATTTACAACATTTCGTGAAGAAATCATAAAGCTAAACGCTTCCTCAGCCGCAACGTCATCTACCGGAAACAGACAATTCGAAAGATTGGACGGAATAGCGAGTAGCGACGAAATCAAGGCTGGCGATTGATGCGTATAGCCGTTATGGTCTTGTCGCCAACATGTCGAAGTCGACAACAAGTTAACTGCTGGTAGCGGTTCGCGCCAATTAATTTGCTTAGATTGTTTAATAAATTTTAGGTGTTGCAAAACTTGAGCCGTCACAATTGGAAAAAATGCTTCATAACTCCCCATCATCGCCTGTTCGCCGTTCATAATATGACCAGTCATTACTGAAAATAATACATTCTCAGAAAGCATTTCAACAATTCTACCATTCGAGCTTTCTGGCAAGTCCCAAGTTTTTGTCGGCAAATTCCATGCCCTTTTTTCAACGTCATAAACCGCATCAAATTTATTTGAAGTCGTTTCGTCCGGCGAAAAGAAATAGAAATGCGGATTTTTTTCAAATTGCTCTTTTAGAAGCGTACCAATTTTCTTTGCTGGTGAGTAAAATTCTGCGCCGGGGTTTTCTACACGTTCAATCATAGCAAAAATCCTTTCTCCTTATCGAAAAGTTCCTCGAAATGGTAAGACCGCATCCATTCCTCAAGCATCTTTAATTCGTCCATGTCAGTTGCTGGACTTTTTAGAGGAATCTGATGCGCCGCATCATGCCGGTTTGGACCACCTTCACCCTTTTCTGTTCTTAGAATGTAAAATGGAGAATCAACTTTTTCTCGCAATGCTTCTTGGAAAACTTCTGGATCATCACCGTCAATTAAAATCGGCGTAAAGCCAAATCCGCGAATCATTTCGAATAACTCGCGTTCCGATTTTCGTCCATAAATTGTTGGCCCAGAAATTTTATATCCATTCAAATGTAAAATCGGCAAAATCTTTCCATTTTTGTCGCCAGAAAGCAAATTCTTTAAATTCAGTGAACCAATTCCGGTCGCGGTCTCCAGCTCTCCATCACCAATCAATACCGCAATTGTTTTTTCTGGATGCCCTAAAGCCGCTCCATATGCATTCGCTAACGCATATCCGAGTTCACCGCCCTCAACAATCACCCCCGGCGTAAATGGACTAGCATGCGACGGAAAGCCATCCGGCCACGAAAAGTTCCGACAAATATACTCTAGCCCAGAAAGATTAATCTGTGCTTTTTTGTCTACTTTTGCGAGTACGCCATCAATAAACAAGTTTGCTTGTAAGGCCGGAAACCCGTGTCCGGGCCCTAAAATAAAACTAAAATTCGGATCATTATAAAAATAACTTTTTAAATTCGCATATGCAACATTAATCCCGTGGCAAGTTCCCCAATGTCCGAGCAATCTCGGTTTGATATCGCTACAAATTAGTTTTCTTTCAAGTAAGAAATTTCCTTGCAAAAAAAGTTGCGCAACCGTTAAATAATCGCACGCTCTAATTCGGCGTCTGATCGATTCAATTTCTTTGATGCCCACTCCGCTCATGTCTAAATTATATCACGATTTTCCGTCAATATAGTTTTTAATCTTCTCAATCTCGTCCCTAAGCAACGCCGCTCTCTCGAATTCCAAGTTCGCCGCCGCAAGTTGCATTTCGGACGACAAAGATTTTATTAGGTTCGGCAACTCATCCTTCGGCACCTTTCGAACATCTAACTTGTTTTCAACTTGTTTCTCCGGAATAATTGCGCGAAGCCCTAAACCGACCTCTTTTTTAATTGAAGTTGGCGTAATTCCATGTTTTTCGTTATATTCTTTTTGGATTTCGCGCCGACGATTTGTTTCCGAAATCGCTTTTTCCATACTTTCAGTAATAAAATTCGCATACATAATCACTTGGCCTTCTTCATGTCGCGCTGCCCGTCCAATTGTCTGAATTAGCGCCGATTCGGAACGGAGGAACCCTTCTTTATCCGCATCGAGAATTGCAACTAGTGAAACTTCTGGCAAATCCAAACCTTCACGCAAAAGATTAATTCCGACCAAAACATCGTAAACCCCAGCCCGAAGATCACGCAAAATGTCGCCTCGCTCCAACGTATCAATATCGGAATGAATATATGCCGTTTTGACCCCGCGCTCCTTCAAATGATCCGTTAAATCTTCGGCCATTCGTTTCGTCAAAGTCGTAATTAAAGTCCGTTGTCCCTTCGCGATTCGTCGGTCAATCTCTTCCATCAAATCATCAATCTGCCCGTCGCTCTTCCGCACTTCAATTTCCGGATCCAGCAGTCCAGTCGGACGAATTACTTGTTCAGCTGGCTCTGGCGAATTTTCCAATTCATATTCGCCCGGCGTTGCCGATACGTAAACTGCCTGATTAATATGTCCCTGAAATTCGCCATAAGTTAGCGGTCTATTGTCCAGTGCGCTCGGCAATCGAAAACCATAATCGACTAAATTCATCTTTCGCGCATGGTCGCCATTATAC
>JAUNAO010000001.1:20102-35867 GCA_030527565.1 Candidatus Saccharimonadota bacterium | reverse complement strand
ATAGTTTGTATTATTTTGTATTATGTTTGTGCTTGCGCCATTCACAGTTATGTTTTCTCCGGCAAAAACTGGACCGTTAACTGAAATACTAACCTCATTTTTATAATTATAAACTGCTTTATATTTTACGCACACCTTTGTCGACGCCCGGTCATTCACCGTAATCGTCTCACAAAGTGTATAATATCCCGCCCCATTAAACGTTACTTTGTATTTACTCGTCTCACGATCCGCCGCCAAATAATATCCATCCGTTTTATGATTTTGAGAAGTCGCAGTTTGCTCGCTCAAATCTCCAGATTCTTTTTCAACCGTCCAAGCTTCATCCGCTTCACCACTCTTCCACTCCGACTTTTCTATTTTCGCCTTCACATTTTTACCAGCATGCGAAGAATAAGTTTTATGCGAAAAAGTCGGATAAACCGTATCCCCAACTGCTACTGTCACCTCTTCCAAAACTTTTTCCTGCGCCGTCCCCGTCGTCATTTCAATCCCCGTCGTTCCCGACCCACCTTTCCCATTCGTCGCCGAAGATTCAGAATAATACGCCACCGCCGTTACATTCACACACGCCCTCGTCGAAGATTTTCCATCAATATAAACTCTCTCACAATATTCATAATCTCCAGGCGTATCAAATTTTATATCATAACTCTTGCTATATGTATGCGCCAAATAATATTTATCGTCCGTCGCCGTCGATCCCGAATTCGATGCATCCGTCACCTCACCCGTCCCAAGACTACTGGTTTTCGTCACTTTCGAAGAAACTTTTGTACCTGCTACCGAAGCATAAGTTTTATGTTCAAATTTCAACGTTTTTGTTGCGCCAACCAAAACCTCAATATTAATTGGTCCCGCCGTCTCCGCCGTTCCGTCCGTCTTTTGAATTCCGGTCCCCTCCGTTACATCATCAACCATCACACTGGACGATGAATAATACTCATTTTTTATCTTCAATTGCACTTCCGACTTCGACGAATAGCACGCACTAGAACTAATTGTCGAAGTAGGGCACCTATAGACATAAACATCCCGTTTATAAATCGTATATTCCCCACTCGTAGTTCCCGTCAATCCTTTCTTAAACTTCGCGACATCAATCTTTCCAGATAATTTTACATCCGCCCCTGCCGTCGTCCATGCGTATGATGATCCGCTACCGGTTCCCCTAGAAAGAGTTTGGTCTTGCGTAAATGTAATCCAGTTCGGCTTCTCGTTATTCTCATTGAATAGTTTAACATGATACGCATATCTTGTTCCGGATACCGACTGCCCACAACTGTACACTCTTCCCCGCACATAAAAATCCACAGTACTTGCACCCTCAGGCACGTCCACTATATCACCTGCTGAACTACTAGGGTTACCGTTAATCCATAACGTACCGCGTGAAACCCTCTCAGAATCATTAAAACAAAAACTGCAAGCATCCTTGATTGATTGAATACTCGAATCAACACTGCTATTTAAACAATCTTGCTCAGTCGCCGCAAAGACTTCTCCCCCAATCAACGTCCCTAATATTCCAAAACCTACGCCTAAAACTGCAATAATTTTCTTCACTATCCTTTACCCTCCGCGTCGTCTTCGGCTAATTCTCCCACTTTTCGATAATATTCTTCTACCTTTTCAGTATTCCCAACATTACTATAAGCATTTATAGCATTCACATAAAAATCTAACTTATACTCATCCGGAATGTCCTCTTCATTAATTTCTTCAATCACCTTCACCGCTTCATCAAAAAGCTGAGCTTTATTATACTCATCTACTTTTTCTAGTTTTTCCTCTAAACTAACCTCTACAGATGTTGATTCATCACCAGTCGTCTCATTCCCCTCATTCTTTTCGCTAAACAAAATCACCCCAACCACAACCCCCACCAAAACCAAAACACAAAAAACCACCAATCCAATAATTAGTCCGCGCTTCCGCCCTTTCCTAGGTTCTACAACCTCGATATTTTTCTCCAGCCCATCCTCATTCATACCCCCATTTTACCATAATCGGATTACTTAGACAATTTTTCGCGCAACCACCCGTCCGCCGGCCCCGCCGTCATCAACAAGACCAAATACCCCGCCTCCCGATACTTCAAAATTTCCTCAAACAACTCATCATTAAGTTCCGCCGCTTCTGCTACTTCCGCGTTATACAACCCATCAATCAATTCCGCCGCCGACAAAATCGTAAGGTCTGGATCCTCTCGCGTCAAATAAGTCGGCAGCCAAAAAATCCTTTCCGCCCCAATAAACGCATCCATATACCCCTCGCGCACTTCATGTTGCCGCGTATTTTGATGCGGCTGATAAACTACAACCACCCCGCGAAGCCCCTTCAGCTCCGCCTCATCAAACGCCACATCCATCGTCGCCTGAATCTCCTCCGGATGATGTGCATAATCCGAATAAATCCCGTCCGCAATTCGCTCAAACCGTCGCCCTACTCCAGGAAATTCATTCAGAGCCTCAATAATTTGCTGCGCCGGAATTTCTGGCGCCATCTCCGAAATAGCCGAAAACGCGAGCGCCGCATCTTCTCGCCTCACTGCCCCCGCGAGCTTAAACTCTTCCGCCGGAATTTCTGGTTCCCTAACAACTTTCTCACTCTGCGCCATAAACTGATTAAACGCTTCAATATAATCCTCGCGCGTCGCATAAATATCCGGATGATCATACGAAACCGTCGTTATAACAGACAAAAATGGCGAAAACTTCAAAAAGTTCCGATCATACTCGTCCGCCTCATACACAAAATATTTATCCCCCTCCTTAAACGAACCACTCGGCGCAAACCCCAAAGTCGTCCCAACAATATACGAAACCGGCAAGCCTAATTTCAAAGCCGCATATACAATCATCGCTGTCGTCGTCGTTTTTCCATGCGTCCCCGCCACCGCAATCATTTTTAATCCTAATTCCGAAATTAAAAACGCCGTAAGCTCATCCCGCTTCGTACATTTTACCCCCGCTTCCCGCGCCAAAACTAACTCTGCATGATCCTCAGGCAAAGCCGAGGTATAAACAAACCAATCTAACCCTTCAAAATTCTCCTGCAAAAATTCCCCGTCCTGTTCACCAATAAACACCGGAATTCCCGCCCGAATCAACTCATCATAAACCGCCCCGCGCGACAAGTCCGAACCTAAAACTTCAAATCCCGCGGCTTTTGCCATTAACGCTAACGGACCCATCCCCGTCCCTGATATTCCTGAAATATATATCTTCATGGTATAATTATCTCATGAAAATCCATACCGAGCAAGAAATGATTAACTTCGGCAAAAACTTTGCAAAAAATCTCAATTTTTCAAACGAACCAATTATTCTTGAATTAATCGGCGACGTCGGCGCTGGAAAAACTACTTTTACGCGCGGCCTCGCCGAAGGTCTCGGTATTAAAGAACCCGTCACTAGCCCGAGCTTCACCATCTCAAAATCCTACGCTTTCGACGATAACAAAACTCTCACCCATTACGACTTTTACCGCCTTCCCGACCCGGGCCTCATGCAAGAAGATCTCGAAGATTCAATCAAAAATAATCATATCATCATCGTCGAATGGGCAGATTCGGTTTCCAACATCCTCCCCAAAAATCGTAAAAAAATCGAAATTAAATTAAATGACGACAATTCTCGCGAGGTAACTATTTTATGAAACTCTATTTAGATACATCAACCCCAAAAACCGTCTTAAAACTCGACGAAAAAACCTACGAATGGGAATCCGGCCGCGATCTCGCCGAAAATCTCTTACAATTCCTAAAAGACAAACTCGCCGAAAATAACAAAACTTTTACCGATCTCGAAGAAATCACTTTCATGTCCGGCCCAGGCTCTTTTACCGGACTTCGCATTGGTGCCACAGTCGTCAATACTCTCGCCAGCGAACTAAATATCCCTCTTAAAAATCACCACGGCGAAACCGTAAAAATTATTCTTCCCGAATATGGTCGCGGCGCGAATATCTCGACACCAAAGAAATAGCCATCAAGAACAAAACCAGAAGCGCTCCTAGAACCGCAATCTGCACCACTGCCGACACCAAAATCGCCCGATTCGTATTCGGCTCAACCGTCAAACTTTCCCCAAGCGGTGCAATATACGACGGATTTTCCGGATCATAAGCCACCTGTATCTCACCCGTCGAAGCGAGCGTCGAACTCGTTAAATTCAAAAGCATATTCGAAAAATTAATCTTAAAGACCGACTCTGGGCTATTTCGATCAGCATGGAAAACCCTAACAATCGTCGCCCCCTCATCTAATTTCACTCCCGAATACGCAAAATCTTCCTCCCCGACCGACGTATAAACCTCACCATTTTTCATAATCTTAAACCGACCAGTCATCGGCTTATGCACCCCGCCCATATCAAGCACCAACTCCGACCCAATAAACACAAAAGTATCATCATCCGCCGTAATCGAAAATTCCTCCTCCCCATCCAACAGAATTTCAACCGGCACCCCGAGATTTAACGTAAACAAATGATTCCGTCCATCTTCATTCACCGCCTCATCCGCCGCCGACCCCGCCATCGTAATATTATCTAGCGGATAAAAATCCTCCGATTCATAACTGAAACTCGCCGCATCATAATTAAAAGTCAATTTCCCAGCATAACTTTTACTCTGCCCAGTCACCGTCGAAAACCAACGCGTAAAATCCAACCCCCGATTCGCGAGCAACTCGCCTCCCGCTGCAACCGGCAAATACTCCTCACTAAGATCCGCCTCCGTCAAACCCGTTTCGTAAGCCTCACTATAATATCCACATTCCGCCCACTCAAATTGCCGCTCCGCAGCCCCGCCATCATAAATATTCACACACGGATCCGCAACCTGATCATAATACAAAATCGGCACCGAAACGACCGTCTCTTCCGAAATTTCCGCCGACGCCAAAATCGCATCCGCCTCACTTCTCCCCATCTCAACCGAGAGTTCCTCAACCGTCCCCGCAAGCCCAAGCAAAACAAATATCACCGCCGCCATCACCGACGCGAGCATCATCAAACTTACCGCAAAAAACTTTTTTTGCTTCATAACTCTAGTATAACACACAAAAACTAAAATAAAAAATCCCCCGGCCTTTAAGACCGAGGAATTTTTCTGGACATTAATTTTCATCGCATCCGACAGCCACAACTACGTGCCCATCCGGATACTTAATCGCCGAAACCGTGTAATTTTCAACACCAACAAAGCCTACCGCTTCAAATTCCGACATGTTCGTCGCCATTACGCGATTGTTTCGCGCACCAACTGAAAAGTCTGCCGATAAAATCGTACGATACTTCGCAAAATCATCCGCGATTGCACGCACAGTTTGCGAATGGTCGAACCTAACCGCAACAATAACAATTTTACCGTCAATCTCATTAACCGCAACCGCCGCATCGCGAATGTTCGTCACAAACAAATCGACTCCAGGAATCGTTATGAATAACGATCTTCTGCAATTGGTTCGAATAACATTATTTCGACCTTTTACATATCCGATTGTCGCATTCTTGTGATTCGGAGTTTTATTGGAAATCTCCCAATAACTCTTCAATGTTCCACAATCCGCCCAATAGAAACGCCCAACTGCAACATCAATATCACAAAGCATTTCCATCAGCTCGTCCGTGTCGAGTGTTCGCGGCTCGCCAACTTTCTTCAGCAAAGTCTCTGCCCTCCAACAGTTAATACCCGTATTACAAGCACTGCTGTCGTCGCGCATCAACTTATCCGCGGTCTTCTCATCCGGCTTCTCAACAAAGTGAGTTACCTCACGAAGCCCAGATTCGCTCTCGATACTATTGTCATAAGCCGCATGACCGCAGCCCATCACAGTAACAATATCGTTCACTTTCACGCCAACGATTGTCGGCTTTCCGGATTCTGCATTCTGCATCGCAAGAAGAACAGTACTTTTAAATTCATCGTCCGATACAATGTACTGATCGGCCGGCGTATTTAATATTACCGCCTCCTTGTCCAACTTATACACAAAATCCGCAGCGTAAACCATCGCGCCGGCATACCCAAACGTCGGCTCTATCTGACAAATATTTTGCGATAGTACGCCAATCGGGAGCAACTGCTGTCTTGCAAGTTCCGTCTGTCTTTCATTCGTTGTGATGACAATGATGCGTCGCGCTTTGAACCCAACACCCATAAATCTTCGTACGGATGCCTGCACAAACGTATTCTCCGAATCCAACGGGCAAAACTGTTTCGGACAGTCTTCGTATGAAAGCGGGAACAACCTCGTTCCGCTTCCGCCCGCCACAACTACAATCCAGCCGTGTTCAGCGATGATTTCTTCAATGGTTTTTTGACATTTTTCCATATCTTACCCCTCCTGTAATGGAATTTTTGGCTTTAAAAAGCCGTCCAGAAATTTAATGTGCTTGCCGTAATTTAATGGATTTTTACGACAGCCTGTATATTATAGCACACTTTCCGGAAAAAATCAAGGCTTTTGTCATATTTTTCTCTTAAGAAAAATCCCCTAGCTCTCGCTAGGGGAAAGGGGGTTAAAGTTGTGGGATAAAAACATACTTAGCATAAAGTTTCGAAGCAACCTCGCGATACCGCGAATCGTAAAACGCACTCGCACCATCAATCTTTTCGAATCGCTTTGTACCGCCAGATAAATCCGCGCCATACGCATACGGAAATCCTTTGTGCATCAAACGGAACTGCAAAAGATCAGATTCTAAACGATTTAAACAATCGCGTCGAACTGGCGAATCCGCCGGAAGTTCCATATACTTCTTCACAATCGCGGCTCGTTTCTGCTCAATCTCCGAATCTTTACTGATCCAGAACATGTCGAAAACTTTGTGTACTTTATTCGGATCAACTTCTTCCAAAATCGACAAATCGCATCGATAAAAATCGTAATCCGAACCCGGCGAATAATAGCCTTTTACTCGCGATCCGCCAACCAGCAAAACTTCGTTCGGCTTTAAATTCTCTGCCTCCCGAATCGTCACCTCACGAAAACCTTCAAGTCGCGTCGAAAACGATACATCCGCAGCAAAATCCACCACCAAACGTTTTACTGCTACGCCATTACACTCGTTCAGCCATTTCTTTCGCGCTTCTGTAATTTTTAATAACTTCGGCTTCGGTCTTTCGTAATTGTCCTCCGCCTGGTATTGCTTCAGCTTCTCGATATCTTCATCGCTTAAGCCTTTCCAATCCGGAAACATTTCGAGACAGTCATAAACCGAGCTTCGCAAAAGTTTATCGTCTTTATGAAGATCTAAAATTTTAAACAATTCGCTCGGTCTTAATAATTGCGTCTCAATCATCCACGGCAAAAGATGCAAACATTTTACAACCCGTTCTGGCTCCCCCTCACTCGCCTCTGGCTCATAAATATCTCCGAAATTAAAACTTTCCCGCACATCTCGATGTGCCAATAATTTCATCCATGCCTGGACATACTCCCGGTTTAACTTCTCCCAGCCACGATACATAAATTCAAACGGAACATAAAGCGCAAGTCGCGCCGAATTGTCGTCATCATTCATAATCGCCATCAAAGCTTCATATGCCAGGTACGAACCTTGTGATTTACCAAGGTAATCGCAAACAGATTCAGCCGCCGACTGGCGACGCTCAACTTGTTGAATTGCCGACCAAGTTTCCAAATTACAGCCAAACACTCTCCGAAACTCGTTCGGTTTGGTAAAAGTCTCAACCACCGGCGCCAAAATTTTTACTGTGTGCATAAAAAACACCCCTTCTTTTAAAAGTACATGCGGGCATCAAAAACCACGCAATACCCTAATTATATCACACTTACGCTAAAAAGTCAAGATTACCCCTGTTCTTTCCTTCCGAAAAAGTCCTTGACTTTTTCGGGGGGGGGGTAGTATAGAGATACAAAGGTTATACAACATAAAAAGGAAAACTGAAAAATGAAGAAATCAACTAGCTCTCTAGTTTCTACGGCAATCGCCGTCGCGTTAATTGGGCAATTCGCCCTCTCGGCTCCAACTTTCGCCACTGAATCACACTATCCAAATTATTCCCTCGGTTATCTAAAACATCTTGTCGATCCGGATAATAATCCTTGGGATTTCGATGAGGGACGCGGCTACGTCGATGGCGATCAAAGCCGACTTATAAAAAATCCGGATATCGTCGTGTCAACTTTCGCCGAACTCAAAGCCGCACTAGAAAATGAAAGTATTTCCTCAATCCAACTCTCGGCCGACATCACAGGAGATAACGACACCTACAACAGTTCCTTAAATATCACTCGTAGTGTTACTCTCGACCTCGCCTATCATACGCTCACTTTTCCAGAAATGGATGTTAATGCCGGTGAAATTAAAATCAGCCCCGCCATCCTGAGTGGTACTGGACAAATCGCCATATTAAATGGACGAATTAAACAAGAAAGTTATAAAAACACTCCAGACATCATACAAATCAATGACAGTTCTGCCAACCCCTCCAATATCAATCTCTCCAATCTAGACCTACAATGTACAGACAAGCAATATAATTATCCACAAGAAAATGTCAGCAGTAGTCAATGCGATAGCGTTAGCGCCTACGGCAAAAATAAAAATACAAAAATCTATTTTTCGGGCAATGCCTATTCCGCAAAAGGCTATGCGTTCGTTAATACTGGCGACAACGAACTAACTATTCAAAACAGTATTATTAATGGCGAAGTACACACGCAAAGCGTTGTGGATAGAATTCCAACCACAAACATTAACAACTCAAGCGTCTACGCTACCGACATAAGGGCGGCAAGAGTTTATGGAGGAAATCTCAACATACAAGATTCTTTTCTTTATAATGCAACAAGTCGAGCACTCGATATAGGATTCGGCGGTAAAACCAGCGTTATTAATATTTATGATGGAATTTTTGTGTCAGGAAATGATCATGCCTTAGATATTAGTAGCGAGGGCTCTTCCCTCAACTTGGAAAATGGCGTTTTCTTGTCCGGAGACACTTACGATATTTCAGTCAACAACAACGCAAATGTCACCATGAAAAACATCGCATTGTTGGGCGGCAGAGAAAATATTTACACCTATATTCAGGACAAAGAAATTACGATGCAAAATGAAGCAATGACGGAATACACTACATCTGCCGGTGGCAAGTTTAGAGTCACTAAAGATGGATTCTACGATCTTGCATTGCATACACCGACCGAAGACGAAACGCCTTCAACCCCGGAAACTCCAGAAACCCCAAACGAAAATGAAACCACCCAACCAGAAAGCACCCCAACCGAAAACGAAACGACAATCGCCGTCCCAAAAACTGGCACCGTAACGAACGATTCTGAAACTGCCGGCTCGAACTCGCTCAACTATCTCCTCATCGCAACCCTCGCCCTCGCTTCAACCGCCGGCACCCTCGGCCTCAAACGCTACAAAAACCACAAAAAAATCCAGTTCTAACCTGCCCTCTCCAGCAATTTCCGCACCATAAACTCATCACTAATTTCCGTAATCGAAAAAGTTTTCGTCCCAATCCTGTTCACGCTCGCCCCACAATGGTAAACTTTCACCCTATCTATAATAAAATATCGGTCGTGAAAGGTATCATTAAAAACAACTCGCAAATTATTGTATTGCCTATTATATTTAAAAATATCTTGTCGCGAAAGCAAACTATCCTTTTTCGTAACAATTACAACTTTCGCGCCAAGATTCTTTACGATATCTAATAAAAATCGATCCGCATAATTATCAATAATTATCAGTTCCTTTTTCGCCTCGCCAAAAATCTCGCAAATTTTCGAATACGCATCATAAATCTGCCCATTAAAATAAATTTCGTTGGTTTTCCGCTTTTCTTCAAACTTCGCGAAAGAATCTTGCAAAAGCCTAATCTCGTCATCATGTTTCAAAACCATTTTATTAAAATGTCGTCGTTCGAGCAGATCATCACCGATATATTTTCGCATCGCAACAAACGCGTCCATGATTTGAATGCTAACTCTTGTCGCAACTTTCGATTTTAGAATTGTTGCAAGCATCGCGACGCCTTGTTCGGTAAAAACCCGCGGGTTCACTCTACTTTTTGGATTAATTATTCTGTTTGCGGTCGAAAATTTCGACCGCAAATACTCAATATCTCTTTCTTCGAGTGTCCATGAAAACCTTTCCGGAAACTTATCCGGATTATTTTTTACCGCTTCGTTGATTCGTTTCGTTTCGACTTCATACAACTTCGCCAAATCCGAATCCAGCATTACCTGCTTTCCGCGGATTTCATAAATCATTTGTTCTAGGCGGGAATCTATTTTTTCTAGTTCCATTTCTCTCCTATTTTTAAATCCCTAAATTATAGTCATATTCCATCAAAAATATCAACCCCCACCTTTTAGCTCCAACCAAAAAACCGCTCCAATGAGCGGTTTTTCATGCTAACACTTACTTAATTATCTCATCAATAATCCCGTACTCTTTCGCCTCTTCCGCGCTCATCCAGTTATCGCGGTCCATGTCCCTTTCAACTTGCTTCAAATCCTTCCCCGTATTCTTCGCAAAAATCTCCGCAAGCCGCTTCTTTAAGAAAATTCCTTCCTTAAGCATAATTTCCTGGTCTGTAATTTTTCCTTCTGTTCCAGAAGACGGCTGATGAATCATCACCCGCGCGTTCGGCAAACAGAATCTCTTCCCCTTCGCCCCGCACGATAGCAACATCGCCCCCATCGACGCCTGCAATCCAATCCCAATCGTCTCAACTTCCGGCTCAATATAATTCATCGTATCGATAATCGCGAGGCCATCATACACCGACCCGCCCGGCGAGTTAATATAAAGTTTAATCGGTTTTTTCGGATCTTCGTGCGCTAAATACAACAGCTGCGCCACTACCAAATTCGCCGTATGCGCATTTACGTCTTCACCGAGGAAAATAATCCGATCATTAAGAAGCCGCGAATAAATATCATACGCTCGCTCGCCTTTATTTGTTTCTTCAACAACCGTTGGCACTAAATAATTTTTCATTTTTTCTCCTTTCCTATTGACTTTTTATTAAGCTTATGCTATAATTAAGATTTAGCCCTCTTTTTGGCTACCTTTTTTACTAATTTCAATTTCCCATTTTCAAGCACAAGTTCCGGAATATCACCTTTAACAAATTCGCCCGCAATCAATGCCTCCGAAATTAACGACTCAACTTCCTCTTCAATCTTCCGGCGCAAAGGTCTCGCTCCATTCTTTGGATCAAACCCAGCTTCGATCAAATAATCTTTCGCTTCCGCCGAAATCTTCAAACCAATTCCCTTCGTCGCAAGCCGCTTTTTCAAATCCGAAATCAAATTGTCAAAAATCTTTTCAACATCTCGTCGCTCTAACGCATGGAAAACTAAAATGTTATCAAGTCGGTTAATTAACTCCGGTCGCATTACCTTCTTCAAAGCCTTCATCGCCGACGCCTTATTTTCCTCATATTCCGCCGCAAGTTCACGCTTTTCCTTCGCCGTCTTCGCCGAAAAACCAAGTTCCGATTCGCGATACATATCCGCCGACCCAAGGTTCGAAGTTAAAATTACAATCGTATTATTAAACTTAATTTTACTGCCTTGCCCATCCGTCAAAATTCCATCTTCTAAAATCTGCAACAGCAAATTAAATACATCCGGATGTGCCTTTTCAATTTCATCAAACAAAATCACCGAATACGGTTTCCGCCTCACTGCCTCCGTCAATTTCCCGCCATCATCATATCCAATATATCCCGCCGGCGCCCCGACTAGCCTTGAAACATTATGTTTCTCGCCAAACTCTGACATATCAATTTTAATAAGTGCGTTTTCGCCGCCGAAAACTTCCCGCGCAATCACTCGCGCCAGTTCCGTCTTCCCAACGCCCGTCGGACCCATAAATAAGAATGATCCAATCGGCCTTCTTGCGTCCGTAATCCCCGAACGCCCCCGCCGAATTGCTTTCGAAACCGCCGAAATCGCCTCTTCCTGTCCAATCACCGATTTCTTCAACTCATCTTCAAGCGAAAGCAACATTTTCATTTCCGATCCATGCACTTTCGAAACCGGAATTCCTGTTTTTAACGAAACCGCCGTAGCAAGATCCGCCTCCGTTAGTTTCGGCGCTTCCGCCTCTTTTGCAACCCCCGCCTTTTCAAGCTTCTCAATCTCCGCTTCAATCTTCAAAAGTTCCGTCTTCAAATTCGCCGCCTTTTCATAGTCTTCCGCTTCTGCCGCTTCCGTAATTTTATCCTCAAGCGCCGTCTTCGAAACCTTCAACTTTTTATATTTTCCGCCACCTTTTTTATCCGCCGCAACTCGTGCAATCGCCGACGCCTCATCAATAATATCAATCACCTTATCCGGCATAAACCGATCATTGATATATCTTTGCGACATCGTCACCGCCGTCTCTAAAACTTCATCCGGAATCACAACCCCATGATGATTCTCATAGTGCGACTTAATCCCCTTCAAAATTTTCAACGTCACCGCCGCGCTCGGCTCCTCGACCATCACTGTCTGGAATCGCCGCGAGAGCGCCTTATCTTTTTCGATCGTCTTCCGATATTCGTCCAGCGTTGTCGCGCCAATCAAATTAATCGAATTCCTCGCAAGCGCTGGCTTCAAAATATTTGCCGCGTCCATCGAACCTTCTGACGAGCCCGCCCCGCACAAAAGATGCAACTCATCGATAAATAATAATACCGAATCATTTCCCGTCGCCTCGTCAATAATTCCTTTAATTCGCTCCTCAAATTCCCCGCGGAATTTTGTTCCCGCGACGACCGACGACAAATCAACTTGATAGATATGTTTCCCAACTAAATTACCCGGCACTTCCGAATTCACAATCCGCATCGCAAGCCCTTCAACAATCGCCGTTTTCCCAACTCCGGCCTCACCAATTAAAACTGGGTTCGATTTCGTCCGCCGCGACAGAACCGTCACAACTCGCTCAATCTCATTTTCCCGCCCAATCACCGTATCGAGCTTCCCAGCCCTTGCTTCTTCCGTCAAATCCTTCCCAAACTTCGTTAAGAATCGAAGTCCTGATGATTTAATATACTTCGCTTTCTCCGCTTTGAGCCTCTCCTCTTTCGTCTGCTCGTCAACTAACTTTTCAACTTCCCCCGCCATTTTTCGCGTATCAACTTTCAGCCCTTTCAAAATCAAAGACGCCCGCGAATTCGGCTGATTAAGTAGCGCAAACAAAACATGCTCTGTCCCGATAACCGATAAACCTTGTTCCTGCACAAAATTCTGCGCCATTCTGAGCGTCAAAATCACCGCCTCCGAGAGCGACATCATCGCCATATCCGATCCAGGCACCTCAACCGCAACTTTATTTAACGCTTTTTCAACTTCCTCAAGCGAAACGCCTTCGTTCCGGATCAGCCTCGCGCCTTCCGAAGTATCAATCGCCATAATCCCGAGCAGCAGATGCTCGGTCCCCATATAACCATTATTATATCTTTTACTATAAAAGTCCGCTCGCTGCAGCGCAAACCGCGCATTCTCAGACAACCGGTTCATAATTTCACTAAATTCTTCTTGCATATCCCCATTATACACAATTAGCACTCTTTGTGCAAGAGTGCTAATTCCCCAATTTTCCGCCTTTTAGTTCTTTTTCCTATCAGTCATATATAACATCAAGAAAACAAACGCCACAAACGAAACTAACGCCTCAACCTGCAATCCTTGATCGTAATTCATTGCGCCTTCCGCCATTATCCGCTCGCATAAAATCCTCACCGCCCCATCATCCTGCACACTATCGTCCTGCCCTGCCCCCTTACAAGAAGCAATCGTTGCGCCAAAATCATACACGTTAATTTGCATAATTGCCGCAATCCCATTCAGAAGCGCCAGCGCCGCGAGTACCCCGCAAATCACTCTCCGAATACTACACCCGCATTTAGCCTTTTTATCTACTTTCATAATTCTCCTTATGATTATTTCTATTTCCAATATAGCATTTTCTATATTTTTTTGCTATAATAATTTGGCTAGGGCTTTTCTAAAAAATAAAAATTAGGAGGTATGCACCTTATCATGAAAAACTTAAAGAAAATTTGTTCCTTATTTATCGTCTTAGCTCTCATCTTATCGATGGGTAGCATTTCGGCTTTTGCTGCGGAAACAAATGACGAAGTAAGTCCCGCCGCGACCGTGTTCGAATTAAGCGGGACATACACGGTAGTCGCTTCTGGTAGCGCAGCCACAAACCGCAGCGTCACCATAATATGCTACAATAAATATTCGGTTCATCACAACGATGTCCGCATGAGAGACATTAATGGCAATGTGGTGTGGGAAGAATACGGCGCAATTGGCTGTAGTGGATCCAGAACATTTAGTTGTGGTAGCGATGTGTATTATGTAGAAGTTCGCATTGCCGCCACCAATATAGTCGATGATCTTGTCTTTTCAAAAGTTGGCTTTTGTGACGTAGTCTATCACTAATTTCCCCTAGCCCTAGCTCCCCGCCTCTCCGGCGGGGATTTTTCTAGCTCGCTAACTCTTTCGCCATTTTTTATTCCCCGATAATTTCCTTAACCCTTAAAATCAATGCTTGTTTTATAATTTTATCCTCAACTAACGTTATCGAAAATGTCTTATATCCAATTCGATTTACACTTGCTCCACAATGATAAACTTTATTATCATCTAAGATAAAATATCGATCATGAAAAGTGTCGTTATAGACAACTTTTAGATTGTTATATTGCTTATTATATTTATAAATGTCCTGCCGGGACAATAAATTATCTTTTTTCGTAACAATAAATGCATCAACATTTAAATTCTTGATCATATCTAACAAAAACCGATCCGCATAATTATCAACTACGATTAACTTTTTCTTTGCCTCCGAAAATATCTCACAAATCTTCGAGTACGCATCATAAATCTGTCCGTTAAAATAAATCTCATTCGTCTTTTTCTTCTCTTCAAACTTCGCAAAAGAATCTTGCAATAATTTTATATCCTCCGTATTTTTCATTACCTGATTATTAATATATTTTTGCTCTAATAAATTCCCGCCAATATACTTACGCATCGCAACAAAAGCTCTCATTATTTCAACGCTAACTTTTTCGGATACTTCAGATTTTAGAACGCTCGCCAACATAGAAACACCTTGTTCCGTAAAAACATACGGCAAATATTTACGATGTCTCCCTCTCCCCGTCTTTAAGGTTCCAGAATGGAACCTTAAAAGATAGGCATATTCCTCCGCGCTTAACTGAAAATAGAAGTCCCCCGGAAATCTTCCTATATTTCTATTTACTGCTTTATTGATGTCTTTCGTCCCGTTCTTACATTCATACAACCTCGCTAAATCCGAGTCCAGCATCACCTGCTTTCCTCGAATTTCATAAATCATCTTTTGTGTATCATTTTTTTTCAATTCCATCATAATAATTCTCCGATAATTTTATTATGGAGAATTATTAGCACAACCCCACAAAAACTACAACCCCTACCTCAAAATCAAACCACAACCGAAAATCTATTTTTGTCCCGCCAGCTCTTTCGCCATCCGCTCCAATTTACGAAAATCAGTTTTATTCGCTTTCGTCATTGGTAACTCATCTAAGAACACAACCTTCCGCGGCAATTCATAACTCTTCAGCGCAATCCGCCTCTTTCCGATATAAAATGTCTTCGTTGCGTCCGTGACAATCTGCCGCCGCGTTTCATTATTCCGTCCCACCCCTTCTTTCGGAACGACGAACGCACAAGCCGACCAACCTAACTTCGCATCCGGCATCTTAACAACA
>JAUNAO010000001.1:0-20092 GCA_030527565.1 Candidatus Saccharimonadota bacterium | reverse complement strand
CGGGCAAAGCCCCTCATCCTCTGGTGCTGGATGACCCCCTCCTTCGGCACCACAAACGCACAGGTCACCCATTTTAACTTCTTATCCGGCATTTTAACCACATAACATTTCGAAACCAAATCCGACTTCGCGACCGCCGCACGCACAACCTCGTAATAAACCTTCGCCGGCGTATTATTAATAAAGAACGTCGCCCGCCCAATCAAAGTCACAAACCCAGTTTCCGAAACAACCGCAAGATCCCCCGTATTCACAAACCTTCGACCCTTAATCGTAATAATTTTTTCCTCATCAAGTTCCGGCCGATTGAAGTATCTTCTAAGAAGATGTTTTCCTGAAACATGCAAAAGTCCCGTTCGCCCAAAGTCCAACTCTTCACCCGTCTCCGGATCAAGCACCATCACATGCGCACCAGGCACCACTCGTCCAACCGTATCCGGATTATAACTCGAGCCAACCGCGACCGTAATACTCCCAAGACATTCACCGACGCCATACCCATTACACATCCTCACCTTCGCACCATGTTCTTTAAAAAACTCAATCGTCGAAAGCGACAAATCTTTCTCAAGCCGTTCGCCACCCGAAATTACCATCTTCACGCTTGACAAATCAAAACCTTCCGGCAACAATTTCGGCATCAACTCAAGCAAAAGTGGCACCCCCTGAATACAACTAATTTCCTTACTGAAATAATACTCAAAATTCTTTTCATCAAGATCCGGCGTCAAAATCACCGAGCTCCCGCCAATAATCGGCGTCAAAACCGACGTCCAAAACCCATACGGACAATCAAACTTCACAAACGAAAACCAAGTTTGAATTTCCTTGTCCCACATCTTAATCCCACTCGCCGCTTTCGAAAACAACGCCGCCGCAATCAAATTCTCATTCGTAAACACCATTGGTTTCGGACCCGAAGTTGAACCCGACGTAAACGAAATCAACGCCTCATTCTTCGCGCCGATTAACCCAGCTGGCACTCGACCCTTATATTTCTCCGCAATCTTCAAAATCGACTGCTTCCCAACCATAAACGTCCCGAGAATCGACTGATACTCCATCCCCTCAACCGTATCATCATAACCCTCAAGATTAATTACAGTCTTCACCGATTTCGCATCATGCTTCAGTTCCTTAATCTTGCCGCTCGTCTTTTTATAAGTCACTAAAATCTTCGACTGGAATTCATCAAGATACCGAATTAAAGTCTCGCGCGGCGTTTTCTCGTCCAAAAACGAAACTACTGCCCCAATTTTATTCGCCGCAAGAAAAATCAAAATATTATCATAAATCGACCGCCCAGTCGCAACCGTAATAATATCGCCCCTCTTTACCCCAAGCTCTAAAAACGCCTTCGCAAGAATCTTCCGATCCTTCTTCACTTCTCGCCGCGTCACATTCATTTCTTTTTGATTTACGACGACCGATTTCCAATGCCGAAAACTCGACAAATCAAACAATGCCGAAATAGTTAGTGGTGGCACAATTGGGTCACTTTTCTGGTTTTTAATTTTAAGCATATTACCTCACTTTAAATTATTCCGCCCACGCTTAACCCAATTGTATCATATTTTTTTAACCGCAAACAACATTATTCGCATGTAGCCACCCCTCAACCGATCCTCCATCAAGATATTCTCCAGTCGTCGGCGCTACTCGCATAACCCCACCTTCACGAATAAACTCATCAATCGGATCCGTCACCATATATTCCTGATCCTTCGGCCCAAATTCATGTTCATTCACATACTTCACAATTTTCTGCAATAATTCCGGCGCCATAATATACTTCGAAACATTAATTAAATTCGATGGCGCTTCTTCTGGCTTCGGCTTCTCAACTACTGAAACTAATTTTCCATCTTCCGCCGACAACACACCATATTTCTCAACTTGTGAACGCTCAATTTCGACGCCTAGAATCGCCGACTCGCCTTCGCCAGCCGCCTTAATCAAGGCTTCCGCTGCCGACTCGCCGCCCGGATTCCAAATAAAATCATCACCCATAAACACTAAAACCGGCTCATTAATACTATACTCCTCAACCACCATCGCAATCGGCACCGCCGTTCCATATTTCGAAGACGGATCCTGTACCGTATAGTGAATCGTCACATCATCCGGCAAAGTCTTCGCCGCCGCGAGTTTATCTTCTTTCCCGCGCTCAACAAGATATCGCGTCAGCGCCAAATTCTCCTGATAAAATTCCTTCACCTGACACGGCTCAGAATTCGAAATCACCATATAAATATCTTTAACCCCCGCTTTAATCAGTTCTTGCACTGAATAATCTACCAATGGTCGATTCCCAACCGGCAACATCGATTTCTCAATAATCTTCGTTATTGGTAGCCGTCGCGTCCCCCACCCCGCAACTGGGATAATAGCTTTCGTAATCATAATGTTCCCATTATATCACAGGAGGCAAGTTTTTAAATCCCCAACCTCTCATCTGACAGCGCCTCCCCCGAAAACGGCTCCGCATATTTATCAATCGCATCAATCTCAACCTGTAATTTCTCAATATACTCGTCTAAAACCTCTTTATTGATCTCGCCCGTCTGCGAAAAATCATACGCCCCCTCGTCGAGATTCTCTTCCGAAACCTCTTCCTCATCCGGCAGATATCCAGGCCGCGACCGATCCAAATAAATATCTCCCGAAACTTCATAAATCGCGAGCGAAACCGTCGTCGCAACCAGCGCAATCAAAATCGTTACAACCCCAAGAATCGTCAAATTCCGCCCGCCCCGATTCTTTTTCTTCTCAATTTTCGCTTCCTCTACCTCACTCATATTCTATCCCTTAATCCCTCAACTAACGTCATCTGTTCCGAAACTAACCCTCGCATTTCTGACACGCTCAAAGAAACCACTCGTCGCCGCTCCCGCACCGACTCTAATTTCTCATAAAATCCAGCCGGATCCGCCACGCAATCCATCGCAGTAAGTTCCGACAACTCCCGCTGATATTCACTATAATCCGCCCGGAAAACCTCCTGCGCTGTCACAAAATTACTCTGGTTATTTAAAAGCCCCGTATCGAACATATTATTCTCAACCAATCGCGAATTCAACGGCTTAATAAACTTCTCCAAAACATTATTATAATACGGCCCAATATGTGTCCTAACAACCGAATCTTCCCGCTGCACGCTCTTCAAAACCTCTAAAATCCCCGCACAGTTTTCCCGCACCGCATTCACCTTCTCCTCAGACACCGCAAACGCCGAATTACAGAGGAAAACTTGACAAAACATAAGAAGTATGCTACAATAGAGAGATATACCTTTTATCTTCATATTTCGATTATATCACACTAATCGCGCTTCAACATCACCGTAAACGCTTCGGCCGGAATATCAACCTTCCCAAACCGCTTCATCCGCGCCTTCCCCCGCTTCTGTTTCTGAAGCAACTTCGCCTTCCGGTCCCGATCCCCCGTATGAATTTTAACCGTTACATCTTTCCGATACGCCCCAATTGTTTCTCGCGCAATAATCCGCGCCCCAATCGCCGCCTGCAAAGCAACCTCATAATTCTGCCGCGGGATCACTTCTTTCAACTTCTTCGTCACCTCACGCCCAATTCCATCCGCCTCTTTTGCGTGTGCCATAACCGAAAGCGCATCCATTTTATGCCCCGCAACTAGAAAATCAACCCGCACCAAATCCTCGGCCCGATACCCATTTAATTCATAATTAAACGATGCATATCCGCTCGTCGCCGACTTCAGTTGATCATAAAAATCCGTCAGCAAATTCGCCATCGGCGCTTCGAAATCAATCACCGCCCGATCCTCAATATACGACAAAATCGTCTGATGTCCCCGCTTCGAGTTAATCAGCTCCAAAACATTCCCAATCATCCCCTTCGGCAAAATAATCTCCCCCTTAACCCAAGGCTCCCGAATCTCCGCCACTTCCGAAACGTCCGGCAAATCCGCCGCCGACTTAATCTCAACCATCTCACCATTCGCGAGCATCACTTCATAATTTGTCGAAGGATTTGTAACAATTAAATCTAATTTAAATTCCCGCTCTAACCGCTCCCGAATAATATCCATATGAAGAAGCCCTAAAAATCCAATCCGAAGCCCAAACCCAAGAACCGGCGAATTTTCCGGCTCAAACCGGAGCGCCGAATCCGACAACGACAACTTCTCAATCGCGTCCTTCAAATCCTTATACTGGTCATTCGAGACTGGGAAAAAGCCCGCATAAACAAACGGCAACACATTTTTATAACCCGGCAAAGCTTCAACTGCCGGCTTTTTCGCGATCGTAACCGTATCACCAACTTTCGCTTCCCGCGTCGTCTTTAAGTTCGTTACAATATACCCAATTTCCCCCTCCGACAACTTCGCCGCTGGCGACATTTTTGGCGTCAAAGTTCCCACTTCAAGCGCCAAACCCTTCGTTCCCGCCGCCATCATCGCAATTTCCGCATTCTTCAAAATCTCACCATCAAACACTCGGACATACAAAACCACCCCGCGATAATCATCGAAATACGAATCAAATATCAGCGCCCTTGCGAAACCTGAACCTTTTGTAAGCAGGTCGTTTCTAGGCGGGCGCGGGTCCGATTCTTTAGATGAGGAGAGCGCCCCCTGACCTGCGGCAGAAGGTTCAGGTCCCGCGATAATCCTATCGAGCACAGATTCGACATTCAATCCCGTCTTCGCAGAAACTCCAATAATCTCTTCTCTTGAACATCCAAGCAAATTCATAATCTCCGCCGCCACTTTTTCGACATCCGCCGCCGGAAGATCGATCTTGTTAATTACCGGAATAATCGTGAGATCCTGTTCGATCGCAAGATAGACATTCGCGAGTGTCTGCGCTTGAATCCCTTGCGTCGCATCAACAACTAAAACCGCCGATTCAACCGCCTGTAATGACCTCGAAACTTCATACGAAAAGTCCACGTGCCCAGGCGTATCAATCAAATTCAGCTGCACGCCCTTCCATTCCATCGTCACCGGCGTCAACTTAATCGTAATTCCTTTTTCACGTTCAAGCTCCATGGAATCAAGAAGCTGGGACTTCATCTCCCGCTTCTCAACCGTCCCCGTCAGCTCCATCATCCGATCCGCTAACGTCGACTTTCCATGATCAATATGTGCAATGATGCAAAAGTTTCGAATCTCGCGCACGTTGCCTCCGCTTTATTCCACCCCGCGCATCGAAAGTGACAATTTTCCGCGATCATCAATCGCAACGAGTCTTACCCGAATCTTATCACCAACATGTAGCACTTCATCAACCGACTTCAGTCGTTTATCGCTAATCTGCGAAATATGAAGCATTCCATCAATTCCAGGCATAATATTCACGAATGCCCCGAAATCTTTAATCGTCACAACCGTCCCCTCATAAATCTTCCCGACTTCCGGTTCTTCCGTTAAACTTCGAACCCAATCAACCGCCTTTTTAATCTTTTCTGGATCATTCCCAGCAATCGTCACAAGCCCCGACTCCTCAATATTCACTTCCGCACCAGTCTCTTGAGTAATTTTATTAATCGTTTCCCCACCTTTGCCAATTACCGCCCCAATCTTTTCCTTCGAAATCATCAATTTCTCAATCTGTGGCGCATACTTCGAAATCTCCGCCCTAGGGCTAGCAATCACCTCGACAATGTGGTCGAGAATATGCATCCGCCCCGCATGACTCTGACGAATCGCCTTCTCGAGAATCTCAACCGGTAACCCATGCACCTTCATATCCATCTGTAATGCCGTTACGCCTTCCGTAGTACCAGTCACCTTAAAGTCCATATCTCCCGCAAAGTCTTCCGCGTCCATCAAATCCGTCAAGACATACGCCTTATCAATATCGTCCGCCGTAATCTCCGCGCCCTTCGGCACATCGACCATCAGCCCCATCGCCACACCAGACACCGGCCGCTTAATTGGCACCCCCGCGTCCATCAAAGCCATACATGACGAACAAGTTGCCGCCATCGAAGTCGAACCATTCTGCGACATAATTTCTGTCACCGAGCGAATTGCATAAGGGAAATCTTCTTCCGAAGGCAAAACTGGGATTAGCGCCCGTTCCGCAAGATAACCGTGTCCAATTTCTCGGCGCCCAGGCGAACCAATCCGCCCAGGTTCCCCAACCGTATAAGATGGCGCGTTATAATGATGCATATACCGCCGCGTCCCATCCGTCACTTCCATCGTATCAACAACTTGCGCGTAAGAAAGCGGCGCGAGCGTCACAATATTCATCGCCTGCGTCACGCCCCGCGTAAAGAGTGACGAACCGTGCGTTCGTGGCAAAATCCCCGTCTGCGATGACAAAGGTCGCACCTCATCAAGTTTCCGCCCATCCGGCCGCACACCTTCCTCAACAATCCCGCGTCGTACTTCCGCATGCACTGCAAGTTCAAACGCCTGATCGTAAACATCGCGCAAATTCGCATCATACCACTCAACCTTCTCGTTATCCGTCTCGCCCTCACCCTTCGATAATGCAAACTCATCATGCATCGCATATTTAAGATCATCCAAAATCTGCGATCGCTCCATCACATTCCCGCGCACCTTCGAGCCAAATTTCCCTTCGGTCCAAGCCTTCACCTCTTCCGAAACCGCCTCATCTGGCAACACTAATTCGTACTCCTGCTTCTTCGCATCAACCTGCTTCGCAAGTTCTCGCTGCAAATCCAACACCGGCTGAACATTCGCAACCGCCCAATGCATCGCCTCAATAATCGTCTCCTCCGGCACCTCTTTCGCCCCCGCCTCAACCATCATCACCTTACCGTCTTTGCAAGCGACAACCAGGTCAAGCGGTGAAACTTCTCGCTCTTCCGGCGACAAAAACGCCTTAAACTCCCCGCCAATTCGCCCAATTCTTACCCCCGCGATTGGCCCATCAAACGGCACCCCAGCATTCGAGAGCGCCGCCGAAGCCGCAATCATCGCAACACAATCCGGCCTAAAATTCGGATCCATCGACAATACCGTCGTCACAACTTGCACTTCCTGCCGATAACCCTTCGGGAACAACGGCCGAATTGGCCGGTCGATTAACCGCCCAACTAAAACCGCCTCATCCGCCGGCTTCCCCTCGCGCTTAATAAACTTCGAACCCGAAATCTTCCCCGCCGCATAAAACTTTTCTTCGTAATCGATCGAAAGCGGGAAAAAGTCCTGCACTACTGGCTTCGTTCCAACCACCACCGACCCTAAAACAACCGTTTCGCCATAAGTGACTAAAACCGACGACGTCGACCGGAAACCAACTCGGTTCACCTCAAGCGTCAAAGTCCGCCCCAGCCATTCCGTCGACACCGCAAGCGTCCGCTTTCCATTTGGATTAATAATTTCCATATTTTCCTTTCTTGGGAAAACTCCAGATATCCGCGCTCGACTCAAAATTCGAACCCCAATATCTGCCGTCTTCCCTTTGTTAATGTTACCCTAATTATACCAAAATTCCGCCCCCGAATCAACCACAAAAACCATCACCCCACCCCTATAAACTTGACTTTTTGGCATAAGTGTGATATAATGGAATATGAGGGTTCGCAAATCCGCGAAAATCCAACCCTCGCTCCTTAGAAAGAGGTGCACAATGAACATGAACACGCAAGTAGCTTTTTACGAAGATGCTGAAGCAGGCGCAAGTGGCAAACTCGCCATTATCGGATTAACTTTTCCCTACGCCGAAAAACTCGACCCGCTTGGTAAGATTTGGGCAAGTCTGCGCAAATGCATCACCAAAGAACTCGGCGTCGACTCCGCGGCCATCTTCAGCTATAAAACAAAAGACAAGAAAATACTTGTAAGTTTCTACGTCAATGTCGGCATTTTAGATAGTCAACAAAATGCCGACGTCAAAGAATACATCAAAAAATATAAAGATAGCTTCAAAAAGCAATCCGAAATGTTCGAAGATGTCATTCAAAAATTCATCGCAGCCGAAGAAGGCGGCTACACAGATTATCTCAAACTTCTCTCCGACTATAGTGGTCGTGACGAAATTAGAGAAAAATCCGATGAATTCATCAACGCTTTTTTAGTCAAGATCGGCATCCGCCGCTCACGCAACAAGGCTCTTAAAGTGGCACCCCAGTAAAAAATCCCCGCATTAAGCGGGGACTTTTTCTTATTTACGAAGACCTAATTTTGCCACCGTCTCTTTGTACAACTTGAAATCGGTGTTCTCGAGGTATTTGAGAAGTTTCTTTCGCTTCCCAACCATTTGCATTAAACCTCTTTTAGCCATAAAGTCATGTTTATTATTCTTTACATGCTCAGTAACTTCTTTGATACGAGCGGTAAGAATAGCCACTTGAACTTCAGGAGAACCGACGTCGTTCTTATTCCGAGCGACCTTGGCAATAGCTTCCGTTTTATTCTCTTTTGTTATCATGTGAAGAATTATACCACACCTCTTAAAATTTTTCAACATCTATGTTAAAATATCCTCATGATTGACAAAATCTCCATCTCACCCGACCTTCTCCCAGACTCCGAAGATAATATTATTCTCGTTGATAAACCAGCTGGTATCTCTTCTTTTGGCGTCGTCGCAAAAGTTCGCGGCGCCCTAAAATCTAAATTTAACAAAAAGGTTAAAATTGGTCATACCGGAACCCTCGATCCTTTTGCAACCGGTCTCTTAATCCTCCTCTCCGGCAAAATGACCAAAAAATCTGACGAATTTCTTAAAAAAGATAAAGAATACGAAGCCACTATAAAACTTGGCGAAACCTCAACCACCGGCGACCCTGAAGGTGAAGTTGCTAAAATTAACGATAAAATTCCGACTGAATCCGAAGTTAAAGAGTGTCTGAATTTTTTCCTCGGAGAAATTGAACAAACCGTCCCAAAATTCTCCGCCGTAAAAATCAATGGTCGCCGCGCTTACGACCTCGCGCGAAAAGGCGCTAACTTCGAAACCCCAACTCGAAAAGTCAAAATTTACGACATCGAACTTCTTGAATATAATTACCCGACCTTAAAAATCAAAACAAAAGTCTCCTCCGGAACCTACATCCGCACCCTCGGCGAAGACATTGGCAAAAAACTCGAAACCGGCGCCTACCTAACCGCCCTTCGCCGCCTAAAAATTGACAATTTCGATGTTAAAGATGCTATAATAAACTTATGTTAGTAAGCGGAAATCGCCTAATCGGCGCACCAATTCTTAGTATGCAAGCTGCTGGACAAATCGCCAGCATCGAATCCGCGATCGTCGATCCGGATACTTTGAAAATTATCGGTTTTAAACTTTCCGGACCGCTCATTGCAAAATCTGCCGCGAACATTCTCGACGTTTCCTCAATTCGTGAATATTCCCGCTATGGTTGCATTATCGATTCCGCCGACGAACTCGTCGAGCGAGATGACGTCGTTAAAATTAAAAAAGTTCTCGACTTGAATTTTGACCTTCTCGGCCTAAAAGTCGAAACGAAAAAAGGCTCAAAACTTGGAAAAGTTTCCGATTTTACCGTTACAGACGACAACTTTACCGTCCAACAAATTATCGTTAAACGCCCAGCCTTGAAAGCGCTCATCGATCCCGAATTAACTATCCCGCGCAAAGAAATTATTGAAATTACCGACTATAAAATCATCATCAAAGACGAAGAAAAAACCATCAAAGAAAAAGCCGCAAAAGAAGATTTCATTCCAAACTTCGTTAATCCCTTCCGTAAAAACGAAGAATTCGCCGAAATTAAAAAAGATTAACTTTTCATTTTAAACTCGCCTATTTCCGCTAGTTTAAACCAACTACTTCTTTTGCCAACTCATAACTAAACCCCTGCCGCACCAAATACGCCAGCAACTTCTGTGGATCATCATATTTCGCCCGCTTTTTTGCGGCCATCTTCAAAATCTCTTCCCTCTCATCTCTTCCCGAATCCGTAAAAACCTCCGCAACAATTTCCTTCGAAATCCCCTTTTTCAAAAGTTCCATCTCGAGCCGCCGCATCGAAACACCTTTTTTCACAAATCGATTCTCGACATAATATTTTGCGAACTTCAAATCATCAAGATACCCGCGTTCTAAAAGTCTTTCAAAAACTAAGTCGGAAAGTTCGCTCGAAATTTCCGGCAGTTCTTTCAGCGGAGTTTTATATTCTCGCATCCGCCGTACTCCCTCAGCATCCTTAACACGCTTCAGCTCCGCAAGCCGCTCACGATTTCGCTCCCGCTTCAAATTCTCCAGCCGCCGTTTTTGCACTCGCCCTTTTAAATAATCTCGCGTTTCTTTAAGCGACCGCGGCCGAATTAAAACCCATTCTAAAGCCCGCTGATACAATTTCCCAAATTCCGACGCCTGCTTAAATCGTTCTAATTCCTCTTCCGAAATCACAAGCCCAATTTTAATTTTAAAATCAACCAGCTGTGCAATATCTAACGAAAATTCATATTTCGAGTTTACAAAAACATTTACTCGATTTTCATCGCGCGCTGCTGCTTTAATATCCGTAATTTTTAATTCATTCTTTTTCGCGTCATCAAAATCAGGCCCAACTTCCTCGCCGCCACATCCGCGCAAAATTTCCATATTAAACTAGCCCGCGCCGCAAAAACCATTCATTAAATAATTCAAAAACTACCGTGTCCCGCTTCAAAGGTTCCTTCGCAAATTTCATCCGAAATTCATCAATCTCCGCCCATGGCACCCATCTCACTTCCGAAACTTCGCCATCGTCGAATTTAAAAGTATCTTCTCGCCCCGTCCAGTTCACCATATAAACCCAAGCTAATCGATTCTTATTAAACGAATGTAGTGTAACGAGTTCCAAATCTTCCGCCGTAATCTTCGCCCCAATTTCCTCACCGGCTTCTCGAACCGCCGCCTCGACTAAACTCTCGCCAAGATTAATGTGCCCACCCGCCGAAAGATCATAATCACCAGGGTATCGATCAATCTGCTCCGACCTTTTCTGCCAGAGCACCTCAACCCCCCTATCGCTTACTCGGTACAAAAACGCAATCACCACCCCGACAATTTTATCACTTCCCGTTACTTCCGGATTATCCAACTTCGCCGGCCAACCCTCACCGACCATCGGTTCTCCATTCGGATGAAAAACTTGCCAAATCTCGTCTTTATGCACCTAAGCCTCCTTATTTATTTGCTTCAGCCGCTTTTTCGCGTACTTTCGTCTCAATCTCCGCCATAAATTCTGGCTTTTCTTTAAATAACTTTTTCACCGCTTCACGACCTTGCCCAATCGTTTCGCCATTGTATTTAATAAACGCACCGGCCTTATCAAACACACCATATTGCACGCCGAGATCAAGTACATCCCCCGCCTTCGAAATTCCTTCATTGTACATAATGTCAAATTCCGCTGTTCTAAATGGCGCCGCAATTTTATTCTTCACAACCTTAATCTTCGTCCGGTTCCCGGCAATATTTTCGCCATCTTTAATCTGTCCAATTCGGCGAATATCAACCCGTACCGACGCATAAAACTTCAATGCATTTCCGCCCGTCGTCGTTTCTGGATTTCCGAACATCACACCAATCTTCATTCGAATTTGGTTGATGAAAATCACCGTCGCTTTTGATTTTGAAATAATCCCTGTCAACTTTCGCATCGCCTGCGACATCAACCGCGCCTGAAGCCCCATCTGCGCATCGCCCATATCGCCATCAATCTCCGCCTGTGGCACCAGCGCCGCAACCGAATCAACAACAATTAAATCAACCGCATTCGACCGCACCAAAGTTTCACAAATCTCAAGCGCCGATTCCCCGTTATCTGGCTGTGAAATCAAAAGGTTCGCCGTATCAACCCCAATTTTCTTTGCGTAAGCTGGGTCTAAAGCATGCTCCGCGTCAATAAACGCCGCCTGTCCGCCTTGTTTTTGGATTTCCGCAATCGCGTGCAAAGCCAAAGTCGTCTTACCCGAAGATTCCGGCCCGTAAATTTCAATAATTCGTCCTTTCGGATAGCCTCCGCCAAGCGCCAAATCAAGCGACAAAGATCCCGAAGACAACAATTCAACATCCATTTTCGGCGTCTCGCCAAGTTTCATAATCGAACCATCCCCGAACTGTTTCGTAATCTGCGAAATCGCCAGTTTCAACGCCTCAGATTTTCCGTCATTCTTTACATTTTTTTCGTCCACCGCATCCTTTTTTGCCATAGCAATACCTTCCTTATAGTTATTATGATTATAGCACAGACTTTTCACTTTCACCATAAGTCCGCACCTCCGCGAGCCTACTATTAGGCCCGCGGTTGCGACATTATATTCATAACAAAATTTGAATGTCAACCCCTCCCCTCCCGCCTATGCTTAAACTAAACCCGAAAACATGTTATAATATATGCCATGAAGATTCGTGAAAATGTAAACATTTCTGAACTAACTACCATGCGCCTTGGCGGTCCCGCGAGATATGTCATTGAGGTCGAAACTAAAACCGACGTTGTTGACGCTTTCACTTTTGCTGAAGAAAAAAACCTCCCGACTTTCATCCTCGGCGGCGGCGCCAACACCCTCGGCCATGACGAAGGCTATGATGGCGTAATTATCTTAAATAAAATCCGCAGTCTTTCCGATAAAATTCTTGATGAAAATTCTATTTTAATTACCGCTGGCGGTGGCGAAGAATGGGACGATGTCGTCGCTTTCGCAACCGAAAAAGACTATACTGGCATCGAAGCCCTCTCGAAAATTCCAGGTTCCGCCGGCGCCGCCCCAGTCCAAAACATTGGCGCCTACGGCCAAGACATCTCACGAACTTTTGTATCTGCCGAAGTTTACGATCGTGTAGAAAGAACTTTTAAAACTCTAAAAAAAGACGACCTAAATTTTTCTTACCGTAAATCAATTTTAAATACAACCGAAAAAAATCATTATTTCGTCGTTTCGATTACCTTAAAATTATCTAAAGGCGTAATGTCCCGCCCATTCTATAATTCAATCGAAAAATATATCGCCGACAATAACGAAACCGATTTCGGTCCAAAAAACATCCGTAAAATTGTTTCCGAAATTCGCAGCGATAAACTCCCAGATCCAAAAGACAAAGCCTCATCCGGCTCATTCTTCAAAAATGTTTATCTAACCGAAGATGAAGCAAAACTCGCTGAAGAAAAAGGTATTCGCGTCTACCGCGGAAAAGACGGTGTTAAAATCAACTCTGGATTTCTAATCGAAAAAGCTGGTTTGAAAGGCCAGTTAATCGACGGCATGCGCGTCAGCGATAAAGCCGCACTCGTCTTAATTAATGAGTCCGCAAAAAGTTATGAAGATTTAGCAACCGCCCGTAAAAAAATTATTGAAACCGTAAAAAATGATTCTGGTTTTACGCTCGAACAAGAACCAGTGGAGCTCGTATGAAAATTTTAGATGGAAAAGAACTTGCCGAATTCATTAAGGAACGTCAGGCTTACGAAGTCCGTGTTTTGAAAGCTGAAAAGAAAAAACCGAAGCTCCTCATTATTCGCGACAGCGATAATCCGGTCATTATGAAATATGTGAATTTGAAAATCGGTTACGGCGAGGATATCGGCATTGCGGTTGACGAAATTTGTGCGAAAAACTCTGAAGACATTGCAGAAATTATTAAATCCGCGAATAAAAATCCCGAAATAAATGGTATTATTTTACAACTCCCAATTAAAGACAAAGAAAAAACCGACGAGCTAACCGCCCTAATCACTCCCAAAAAAGATGTTGATGGGCTCTCAGGTTCTGGTAATTATGATTCCGCAACCGCAACGGCGATTAATTGGTTACTTGCCGGCTATGATGTAAAATTAGAAAACAAAAAAATCGCGATTGTTGGTCGCGGAAAATTAGTCGGCGCCCCGTTATATAAGATGTGGACGAACTCCGGTCTTAACGTCGAACTCTTCCATCGCGGCTCCGACTTGACAAAATTAGCCGAGTGTGATATAATCGTTACTGCAACGGGTTCCCCGAACCTGATTCTTTCTGAATATCTAAAACCAGGCGCAGTCATCGTTGATGCCGGCACCGCAAGCGAAAAAGGAATTTTAAAAGGCGACCTCGCCGAAGAAGTCCGCGAGCGAAAAGACCTCAGTGCGATAACCCCGAAACTCGGCGGCGTCGGCCCTCTAACCGTCACCTGCCTCTTCGACCACGTCATCCAATCCACCAAAAAATCCTAAAAAATCACTCCTTCAGGGGAGTGATTTTTTGCGGCTACCATTCTGTTTACGTATTCTTAAACTTATTCTCTTTCATATATTCACCCGCCGTCGCATCCCAAATTTTACCATCATGGCTTAGCAAGTGATGTTTAGTGCCATCTTTCGCCGTCACATACGTCGAGCTAACTTTCGACGTCTGGAACGAACTCGGCATCGCAAACTCGCCAGCATTAATCGTAATCGTACTTCCACCAACACCGCTTCCATAATTGATAGCATTCGCCGACGGACCAGATGCCTGTGCACTCTGCTCTTGCTGTACATTAAATATCTGCTCCTGCTGCGCCGCCAACTGGCTTTCGCGTGCCGCCTGTTGCTGCGCGACACTAGAACCATCGCTCCATGCTTTCATGACATCAATTCTACTTTGGTCAGCCCCGCTTGTTCCACCAGCTACCTCAAACTGCCTTTGTGCATAATTCTTTATGCTCGTCTGAGCATTCTCTACTCGAGCACGATCAGTAGCATCCGCAATTGCACTCGCATCTATATTCATTAAATCCTTAAAATCCCTAAACGAAGCGCCCGACATATCGGCCATCACTCCATCCTCCAACATCTTCACCATATTCTCTGCATTGGCAACAAGCGCATCATTGTTAGCTGTCAAATTACCAATCGTGGAAACTGGAACAGAACTTTTCGCGAGACCAGACAACGCAGATACCGCAGCTTTGCTTTCCTGGAAACGCGCCGGAGTTTTGGTCTTCATGGCCTTGCCATGATTATCCACAATATTTGAATGGAATGCTAATTGCGTGCCAGCATTCGCCCTTGTCGCCCTTTTCATCGCAGCAAAGGCCTCATCATATTGTTTTCTTGCAATCATTTCATTGGTAATCGCTTTGACCCGTGCCGCATTATTGTTATTTGCAGCATCCGTCAACTCATCAGCTAAGTAATCATTCGGCGTTTTTCCGCCAAGATTACCCGAACGCAGTTCGGCCGTTATTTGCCTTGCCATCTGCTTTTCTTCAAGTTCTTCAGCTACGATAGCTGCATAATTCGGATCCTTATATTTTTCCAATTCTCGATTTTCTGCCGCGGTAGCAATCGCTGCTCGCGTAGCACGTGCTCGCCCTTTTGAAGTCCACGCTCGCGCCCATTTATGTTTGTCGGTTGGATTTCCATCCCTATCCAATCCGGCTTTAAGCTGCGTTCGTCGCTCTTGACCTCTCTTCTGCGCATTTTGATACCATGCCGAGCCCCTCATCGATCTATCCGTCCCCGCTCGCATTCGAGCACCAAAACTTGAAATCTTCGCGCCAAGATTTCCAAGCACTGCCATTGAAGATTTAAGTATAGTCGGGATAAAGAAAACTGGCGCAATACTAGCAATCATAGCGGTTATTGCGAGCCAAAAATTATCACTTCCCGTCGCAACTATTAAACTAGCGACAAAATTACCACCCCCAATCAAAAACCCACAAATTGGATATACTAGCAAAAGACCTTTTAAGGCACTAAGCCACTTATCAAACACTGATTTCTTCAAATTTGGTAACATATAACATACGAACGCCACCGGCGACACGACGGTCAAAACAATAATCGCAACTTTTCTAACACTCAATATAACAAATAGGAAAAATACCGAGATAAGCACACCTATAAATGCAACTAGAATGGTAAGTAAAATCGCTCCGTCCGTCGCAATTGCGCCCAATATTACAAACAATATTCCCAAAATACCAATGCCAGCAATCGCGCCACCCACAACAAGCCCACCAGCGCCGCTCGATGATCCCATCATGGATTCCCCCATCACTTCAGGATTGCCGGCCCAGCCTTCAAACATTTTTTGTATACCATTTCCTAAAATATTTGATAGATCCACCGCAACCAAACAAAGAATATATGATAAATTCACTAAGATCGCTGCCACAATTAATTTTGGCAAAATCCTTTTGATACCGTAATTGTCAATTCCAATGCCCGTAAGTTGCGAAAAAATCACAACAACAAACAATATACCAAAAATAGTATTTGCTATATTTCGGAAAACTTCCCACGCATCCTTTGTTGATTTGTTGCTATTCGTCGTAGCACTAAATAGTTCCGGTTGAATGTTTAAGTTTTCCTTTATCGTTCCTTCATACATGCTTGTCACGGCCCCGCCAATCCATTCAATAACTGGACAAACAATCCACCCCATCGACCCCGCTCCACCTGCACTCAAACACGTATCTTCTGGAGTAATAGAGCTATTACCCGATTGATAATCTTCGGCGGCCTGCCTATCAGCTTCTTTTTGCTGATCAATAATTCCTAAAATCTCATCGTGTTTCTCTTTTGTAATCTCTAAACGATTCGCCGAATTGCTAATTCCTAACCACGTCTGGCAACTACGATATCCAATTGTTTTATTGGTGCTTAAATCCGCTCCATATAAATGACTATAACTACCAGTATTCAAATCTCCTTGATAGAGCATCAGGTGCGTGGATTCAATTTCGGCACCACCCAAATTTGGACTATACGTACAGGTGATAAAATATTTATTCGGATCACTCGCGCCAGAAGAAGTCAAGTCAATAGTTACTTCCCAAGAATTTGTTGCGTCATTCTTCACTTTATTTATGAACGTATTTGCCTCATCTTCAGTATGCGGATGATCATCCGTCGTAATTCCAAGTTTAGCGCACGACTCCTCAAACCCAGGAGATTTTCCTTTTATGTCATTAACTTGAGCGGAAAAAATTTGCGTAGACGTATTTGCGTCCGTCTTTTTTCTTACCGTCACACCAACATTGTGTTTTTTCCCATCATATCCAAAAACTCGACAATCCATATAATACTGCGGATATTTTACGGTCGTTTCCGAGCTACCCGTCTCATCTACCGTAACTTTCCATCCGCCATTCTTTAAAACAGAATCGATACTTTCTTGCGCTTGTTTAGCATTATATTGAACCGTATTTGTTGCTCCCCCTAAATATAATGCTCCGAGATTACCGCATTGCTCGGTCACTTTTTCGCCACTCACCGATTTTTTAGGAACATCCTGAATCGCTTCAAAAACAGCCTTTCGATCGCCATTCTCTGGATACTGATAAACTTGAAATTTAAAAGTATAATTATCACCGCTTTCACTCCGATAACATCCAGGTAAATAATATTTAATCCCGTTATCACTCAACGCCGCATACGCCATACCCGTAAAAATACCAGAGAACATAGTCATCGCCACAACGAAAATTAAGCCAGAAATTAACCCTCTTTTTATTTTATTCTTGCCCATTTATTTTCTCCTCCATAGCTTTCAATTCTAAAACCCCATAAATATCCGAATTGGAGAACTTCTCAATTTTATTTAAATGAGCAAAAATTTCTTCTTCGAGCTGCGCCCATTCTAGTCCCAACGCAGCAAAATTGGATAATATATTTTGTTTTAACCCTGCACATTCTTCAGTCATTTTTTCCTCGGAACAATCTAATAATTTATAGTTGTAATTCATTGCCTGCATTCCACTTCTATAAAATTCCATAAAATCTCCAAAACCCATCAACCGCTCGTCAAATAAGTCGTTATTTTCTATCCCCAGAAGAACGACATCAAAAGTCGGCAAATCACCATTATATTCGGAATTTGTTAAATACGGCAAATAATAGGAAATATATCCATCATAAAGGCTCTTCAAAAATTCCAAATTGCCCGTCATGCCTTCTGCAATTGCCGTCGTTTTCGCAACCACATCTTTAGCTTGCCCAACTAAACCCCCGTCCAACGTCATTGGATTTATGCTATTAATTTCCTTCTGTAATTCAGAAATTCCCTTATATGAAAGACCGTTCTCGGTATAGTTTTCACTGATTTTTTCCCATTCAATATAGCCATTCTCTACATCAACAACCGTTGAATAGAAAGATGTTATTTTATCATATTGTTGTACGAACTCTCCCAATTTAGATTTAAAAATCTCTGGTGGATTTAAAACCAAAAAATACAACCCCAAACCGCCAAAAATCAACGTCAAAGCCACCGCCAAAAGACCAATCACCAATCTTTTCCTCCCCTTCTTCCCCTCACTCGGCGCCAAAATAATATCGCCCGAACCCGAAGCAATCGGCGCCCCACCACTCGAAACACCCGAAACACCCCCAACCGGCGCCCCTGCCGAAAAATTCGGATTCCCCGAAAAACCACCCAAAGAATTATCAAATGACGGATCCATATTAACCCCATCATAACATAACCATTTTCAAAAATCTAGCCAAAAATCACAGAAAATCACAAAAAATCACAAACCCAACACAAAAATCTCCGCAAGCCCCCATCTAAAAACGCGAAACCCTACTGCTTTAAACTATCCCCATCCAACAGAAAATCATAAATATTCATAAAAATCACACCATTCTCATCCCGATACCCGCCCAAATCTCTCGTAATAACTACTTTCTTGAACGAATCATCAATCGCCATCAAAGAGCGCGTCTCCTGTTCTCGTTTCTCTTCATCATAAATATGGTAAGCCGACTGGATAGAAATCCTATTATTCCCAAGGTTTGCCACAAAGTCAACCTCATACTGTTGATTAACATACTCCCCGTTTTTAGTCGTCCGCACTTTAACCGCTCCGACATCAACCTGAAAACCTCGCCGTCTTAACTCAAGGTAAATTATATTCTCCATTACATGCGAGTCATTCGGTTGCCGAAAATTAATAAACGCATTCCGAATTCCAGGATCGGTAAAATAATATTTATATGGCGTACTCAGATATTTCTTGCCTTTGACGTCAAACCGGAGCGACTTCTCAACCAAAAATGCCTCCTCAAGATATTTTAGATATGACGAAACCGTCTTCGGATCAACTTCAGCCTTAATTGTGCTCTTAAAAGTATCCGAAATCTTATATGGGCTCGTCAACGACCCAACACTCGATGCAATCGTTTCAACTACTCGCACCAAATCATCGTCTTCCCGTATCTTATTTCGCTCAATCACATCGTTAATATAGGCATTTTTCTGCTGAGCTGCAAGATATTCTACCTTTCGTTCCGGCGTTTCCATCATCATAATTAGCGGCAGCCCGCCGTAAGTACAATACTCATCAAAACCAGTGTTCTTATCTCCCGGATAAGCCGACATAAATTCTGCAAAACTCAATGGATACACCCGAATTTCTTCACCTCGCCCTCGGAACTCCGTCAAAATATCGCTCGATAAAAACCTCGAGTTGCTCCCAGTTACATAAATGTCTAGGTTTTCAATTCTAAGCAGCCCGTTTAGTACGCTCTCGAAATTCTCTACCAACTGAATCTCATCTAGTAAACAATAATATTCCCGCGCATCAACAATCTTCTCGCGAATATAATTGCTCAGTTTCTTCGGATCTAGCAGCTCTTCATTTTTTGCGTCGTCTAACGGAATCTGAATAATCTGATCCTCTCTTACTCCCGACTCAAGCAAATAATCATGAAAAAGAGTATTCAAAAGATACGATTTCCCGCATCTCCGAATCCCCGTAATTACTTTTATCATCTGGTCATTCTTCGCCCCAATTAGGCGTTTTAGATATAATGGTCGCGCTATTTTCATATTACTCCTTACCCTTAATTTTAGCGCTTTTTTATTTTCTTGTCAACCCATCTATTCCAAAAAACCTACGAGAATTGCACTTTTTTGGAATAGACAATTTTGCCTAACAGGGGTCAGTAACTTATCCCATTCCAAAAAACCTACGAGAATTGCACTTTTTTGGAATAGACTCCGAAAAACCACAACCACAATCCCCAAAAACCATAGCAACAAAAAAATGCGCCCCGAGATCTCAACAATCCCAAGGCGCATTTTCAAGATAACCACCCCAGTACCCAGCCACGGCATAAAGCCAAGGCGGACACCCTAAATGAAGCGGTCAACTTACATTTTCTTGCGGCTAGCAATCGCGTACCCAGCCAAGGTCACCATCGTCCCT
>JAUNAO010000058.1 GCA_030527565.1 Candidatus Saccharimonadota bacterium | reverse complement strand
GATCCGACACTAAATCGGCCATTTCCACCGCATGTGCTCTCAGGACAATACAATTTCGGTCATAAAAAGTATATTTTGGCTTCGGAAAACTCTGGAATGCGATGATTTGGCGCAAAATTTCGGCCGCAGAATGTTTCTCGGGCTCCAAAATCGACATCGACTTATCGAATTTGCCGCAAAAAGTTGCCTTAGTCTCGTCTTGCGCCGCCGCTTCTGGCAATTTTTCCAGATTTTCACTCAACCATTTCGCGCCAGCGGTTGCTAAGCGACGATAAATCGCCGTTTTTGGGTCTTCGTCGCCGCCCAACACTTCCTCAAGTAACCCTGCGAAAGTTTCTTGATAATAAATTGGCCCAGCGTCCATGGCTTTCGCTAGTTTCATAATCGAATAAGAAAAATCGTTCTTGCCATCCAAAATTGCCGATTCGATAGGCGAAGCGCCACGATAATCCGGCAAAAGCGACGGATGCAGGTTCAAAATCCCTTCGGGTTCAAACAGTTCCAAAAAATCCGACCGAATCAAAACCCCAAACGACGCCAAAACGCCACGCGCTTTAGGAAATTCCGCTTTTAGCCGAGCGGCTTCTACCAAATCCGCTTTGTTATGCGCATGAAAAATAATTTCATGCGTCTTTTCGAGCTCTGCTTTGGTAAAATCTGCCAGCGGCCCGTTACCAAAAAAGATAATTTTGCTCATCTAGTCTTCCTCGGGGAATAAATTGGGATTCTCGCGCACCGTGGCGTAGTCGAGAGGCTTCAAATCGCCATTCTCATCGAGGCGATAAAAAGCTTTCGGGTCATCTTTGATGTGGTCAATGAACAAAACGCCATCCAAATGGTCGATTTCGTGGAGCAAAGTGCGAGCAAGATAATCTTCGGCCTTAATTCGTACCTCAGTTCCGTCTTCGAGCAGGGCCTTCACTTTAACTTTGCGTGGGCGCCCAACCATGCCATAAATCTCTGGCACCGACAGACAACCTTCATAATCCTTGATGATTTTACCTTCGGTTTTGATGACTTCGGGATTGATTAGCGCCGTGAAAGTATTGGTCGCTTTGTCCGACAAGTCGTCTCGCACAATAATAATGCGCTTGTTGATGCCAAGTTGCGGGGCTGCCATCGCCGCAGAAAGTTCATAAGGGTGCTCGTTCTCCCAAGCCAACGACGCCGCTGTCATATCGGCGATAATTTGTTGCGTTTCGGCGTCAATTTCGTGAATTTTCTCAGATTTTTGGCGCAAACGCGGATCGGGAGTGGTGATAACTTTCTTCATAGTAAAATTATAGCATAAAATCGCCGGTTTGGCGACCGCAATACCTAAAACAAAAAACTCCAAGAGATTGGAGTTTTTTGCGACCCACTGCCTATTCTGGAAAGTCCAGAAAAGTACGCCATCCGACGCCATTTCGGTCGAGCGGTCCCGGTATCTTCATTATACCGCCTACGGATTGCACTGTCAATACCGAATGATCTTTACTTTTTTAGCAATTTTTTTCAGAAAAGATTGTTTAATCGCCAATTTCCGTTCTAAGGTCTCCATTACTGCTCCAGCAATCATGTCTGCGAGCTGAATGAGATTATTCTTCTTCGAATCGACATAGATCAATTTTTTAATAGATTTCATAGGCAAATTTTGGCGCAAAAATGCCAAAACCTTCTTTTTGTAGCCTGAACCGCCTTCGCCATCGATATATAAATACGCATTTTGTAAATTGCCCAACGCCAGACACGATGCTAAAATAATTGAATTATAAAATTGACTGGGATTTTGACGTAAAAGTGGAGCCTGTATCTGTTGTTTATCTACGACAATAACCGTTGCTGAAAAGTCACTATGCTGTATGCGGTCAAAAAAGAGCTGTTTGACTTCCTGACGGGTCTTACGGAATTTAAACTCCGCAGTTTTTGCAAATTTTGCGCTGAGACGGATTTGACTGATATCGTTTG
>JAUNAO010000022.1 GCA_030527565.1 Candidatus Saccharimonadota bacterium | reverse complement strand
ATTATTAACAAATATCAAGCATGTCGATTAAATACCGTAAGTATTAATAAGTGTAGAAAACACGAAGACTGCGCATGTTGCTTACATGCCAGCATTTGCCTAATATATTAAGGCTGGTTTACGTCTAATTTCTCATAGGGCGTAAATTATCATATTATGAGGATAAAACGATTTAGCTAGCAGGAAATCGTTCGAAATATAACGCTAAGGCGAATATTAGTTTTGTTTATTGTTCCTAATATTATCCGCCGAGATGAAACGATAAACTATGCACGTAGAATGATATTAATCGTGGTAGTTCGGACCCGGAGGCAGTATCCGGCAGCTCCACCAACTTTATTTAAAACGTCGCCGATCTCGGCGATTTTTTGTGCCACTAAAATACTTATAATTAAAAAATTTATTCGCAAATTTTAGCAATTTTTGTACTAATTTTTAGTTCAAAAATGCTAAACGTTGTAAAAAATACAACAAAAAGCATAAAGAAAAACAACAGGGAAGATAAAGAGTAAATGTTGTAAAAAATACATTAAATTTTTTGAACAAACCCCTTGATTTTTAAAGAAATCCGTGGTAGTATAAAAGTAGTCGAGATGACTAAGACAAAAACTAAAAATAAAAGGTAGAAAAATGAAGAGAGACAAACCTAGAAAGAAACCGACGTAAAACTTGGCGGGCGAATAGGTAATTTCTAGCCATAAATTACAATATAGGAATTACCTATAGCTCCGCGAAGTGCAGCGTCGAGCGCGTTAGTAAATCTTTCGTTAGTACATTATAGAAACATAAACAAGAGCGAAAGGAAAAGCTAGCAAGGACAGTTGCTTCACCTCTGCGTGAAGCGGTCAACGGCAGAGCAGCGGACCCGGGTTGTGGCAAATAGTTAAGATTTAGCGCCAGATAACCCCCCGCTCTCTCCAAAATAAAACTCCACTTTCTTGGGGGAATAAACCAACTATGATATAATCAGGTTATGAAGCGTAACCGCATTATTTCTAATATAAGCATTATAGGACTCGCAGCTTTAATTTTAATGCTTACCTTAACATCTCCGACGGAAATTGGGCCGCTAGGAGTTTTGTTATTTTTTACAACATTATACATAACCGTTTTTGGGTGTCTAGTTCTCATTTTGGGGACTTTTTATCGTCTTGCTTTTAAGCGAGAAGCTTTAAGAAATAAAGATTATCTTTATGCTGCCGTTATGGCTTTTGGCCCAATCATGCTCCTAATGGCTCGCTCCTTTTCTGCTATCAGCCCCTGGACTATCGGATTAATTATCGTATTCTTAAGTTTAGCTGAATTTCTAGTCTACAAACGCGTCTAAATATGGTAGAATAAGCATATGGACTATGAGAGAAATCAAAATCTGGGTGGGGAGACACCGAATTGGGATGTTTCGCCAGATCGCGATCCTCGCACTCTCGGAAATCGAATTATCTCCACGCCAGATACGTCAACCAACAGCCAGGAACCTAGACTTGGTGAAATTATTCCTGCCGACCCGATACCGGGTCCTCTACCCCCGACTTTTTCTGATGCTCCGAAAACTGCTCCTGTTGCTGCCTTTGACCATCAAGCAGTTCGCGAAGAGAAGGGGAGCGGCAGAATCAGCACCCATACCCTTACGGAAATTAATAAACTTGAACAAAAACTTAACCAAGATGGAGATTTATCGAGTTTTTATGATAATGCCCGGGATATGACCAGCGCTTATCTAGAAAATTCCTTTGACCGCAAACTGGGGGAATCAAAATAATGGAACCTTGGGTGGTAGCGATCATTGCCGTTGGCGCAGTCATTATTCTCGCCTCAATTATTACGGCCGCTCGTATCGGCAAGCTTCGAAAAGCTAAAAAATACGAGCGTGGGGTTAAGATGGTCTCTCTTCTTATCCACCTTCCACCTTCGACCGACGATCTTGACGGCGGAGGTCGAGATAAGCGTGAAGTTGCTACCGAGACAATCTCCAAGGCTCAGGTCATGTACTCAATTATCTCCTCGACCCTCAAAAAAGGTTTTAAGACTAAACTCTACGGCCAGCGTCACTTCTCCTTCGAAATCATTGCTAAAGATGGTTTCATTAGGTACTATGCCGTCGTCCCAGCTGTCCTAACTGAAACAGTTAAACAGGCTATTCAGTCTGCTTACCCGACCGCACGCGTCGAAGAGAAACGTGAGGAAAATATCTTTGCCCCGCACGGGGATATTAATAGTGTTGCTGGTGCTGAGCTGACCTTGAGTAAAGACTACGCTCTGCCCATCGCAACCTACGAGGACACTAAACGTGACGCCTCCATGGCAATTTTGAACGCTTTGTCGGGCGTGAGTAAAGACGAAGGCGCAGCTGTACAAATTTTGTTCCGTCCTGCAGACAAAAGTTGGTCGGAGCAATCCAAACAATATATTGAAAATATTCAAAAAGGCAAAAAGACCCAAACCGTTGGTGCTGGAATTGGCACGGCAGTTTGGGATATCTTGAAAGCTCCTCTTGAAGTTCCGGAAATGCACGAAAAAACCGAAAAAGAAGTCACAATCTCACAAGTCAAACAGGACGAAATGTCCGCAGTAGCCAATAAAATGCGTTATCCGGCCTATGAGACTCTAATTCGCATCATAGCCAGCTCCGACAATAAACCACGCTCAGAAGCGATTCTCGGCGGCGTGCTCTCCGCTTTTTCTCAGTTTGACTCGCCGGGGCTTAATGGATTTAAGGTCAATATATTTAAAGACCAAAAGAAACTCGCTGTCGATTATACGTTCCGCTTCTTCCCGCTCAAAAACCGCAGTAACATCTTAAACTCCGTCGAGCTCGCCTCAATTTTCCATCTTCCAGAACAAAACGCCATCCCGAGCTCTAGCGTTGAACGCCAACTCACTAAGCAAGTCGATGGTCCAGCCAAGCTCGCTACCGAAGGCCTTTTCCTTGGAACGAACGAGTTCAGAGGGAATAAGAAGGCTATCTATCTCAGAGAAAAAGACCGCCGCCGCCATATGTATGTCATCGGTCAAACTGGTATGGGTAAGTCGGTCTTCCTCGAGAACCTTGCCTTCCAGGACATGTGCGACGGGCGCGGGTTTGCCTTTATTGATCCGCACGGCGATGCCGTAGAAGCTTTGCTTCAGCGTGTCCCAGAGGAGCGTGTCGACGATATTATTTACTTTGATCCTGCCGACATCGAACATCCAGTTGGCATGAATATGTTCGAATTTACCTCTGAGGACCAGAAAGACTTTATCGTCCAAGAGGGAATTTCAATGCTTCAAGGACTCTTTGACCCGACTAACCAAGGCTTCTTTGGTCCGCGTGGTCAGCACATGTTCCGAAACGCTGCACTCCTCTTAATGTCGGATCCGGCGGGTGCCACCTTTATCGACATTCCACAGTGCTTTACCGACCCCGAATTCGTTAAATCAAAACTTAAATATGTTACCGATAAGGCAGTTTATGACTATTGGACTAAGGAATTTCCAGCCTCCCAAAAATCTAGCGACGCTGGCGAAGTTATTACTTGGTTTGCCTCAAAATGGGGACCGTTCCTCTCGAATACTATCATGAGGAATACCCTGGGTCAGGTTAAATCTGGCTTCAATATTCGCGAAATCATGGACAATAAGAAAATTTTCTTGGTTAACCTCTCAAAAGGTCGTCTCGGTGATATTAACGCAAATCTCCTCGGTATGATTTTTGTGATGAAATTCCAACAGGCTGCCATGTCCCGCCAGGATATTCCGGAAGACCAGCGCCAAGATTTCTGTCTCTATGTTGATGAGTTCCAAAACTTTGCAACTGACAGTTTCGAATCGATTCTGTCCGAGGCTAGAAAATATCGCCTTAATCTTATTGTCGCCAACCAGTTCATGACCCAACTCACAGAGAAAATCCGCGAGGCTCTTCTCGGTAACGTTGGTACGATTGTTTGTGGTCGTATTGGCGTTACGGATGCGGAATTAATGGTTAAGGCATTTTCGCCAGTTTTCACCTCTGAAGACTTAACTAAGACTCCAAATTTCGCAGCCGTGTGTAAAGTGATGATGTTCGATATGCCATCGAGTCCATTCACGATTAATCTTCCTCCGCCGATGGGCGACCCGAATGAGGACCTGATGAATAGTTTGAAAGTTCTCTCGGCGACTAAATTCTCTAAAACCCGTGCCGAAGTCGAACAGGAAATTAAAGACCGCTGGGCGACCCAAAAAGCTCCAGAGCCAAAAACCGAAGATTCGCTGCCTGAGCCTCTAGGAGTGCCTAAGAGCCCAGATAAAAACATAAGCGCTAACACACTCAGCTCTGACCCTGAGACGTCTCCTGGAGCCTCTGAAGAGCCTCAGAAAGGATTTTTGGACAACTGGCTAGCTAAAAACCCTCAGCCATCTCCACCCCCGACCCCTGTAGAACCAGCCCCAGCCCCGCCTCCTGCTCCGTCTACCCCTGTAGCTCCAACCCCACCAGCCCCAGAGCCCCAGAAACAACCTGATGAACAGATCTTCAAGATAAGATAAACTTCCTAAGCGAAACATAAAGAAAATGCGAAGCTCGCATTTTCAGAGGCGAGCCCCGTAAAGACGGGCGTGAGCCGGGTTTCGCGTGGAAGTTTATCTTATCTCGCTTGTAAAAACCTGCCCCAAGGTGTATAATAGAGAGGTATATTTAAAGATGAGGTATAACAATGTCCGACAAAACGGAAGCTTATGATTCGTCAGAGATTCGCGTGCTTGAGGGGCTAGAGCCGGTCCGTCTCCGCCCAGGTATGTATATCGGGTCAACTGGCTATGACGGCTTACATCATTTAATCAAAGAGATCGCCGATAACTCTATCGACGAAGCTATTGCGGGCCACGCAAATAAGGTCGAAATTACTATTTTAGAAGATGGCGGCGTCCGCGTCGACGATAATGGTCGCGGTATCCCTGTAGATATCCACCCTAAAACCAAAAAATCGACTCTCGAGACGGTTTTAACCGTTCTTCACGCCGGTGGTAAATTCGGCGATGGCGGCTATAAAGTTTCTTCCGGTCTTCACGGCGTCGGCTCCTCTGTCGTAAACGCACTCTCGACCCATATGGTCGCTGAGGTTTATCGTGACGGAAAAACCCATCATATTGAGTTTGATACTGGCCGTCCGACCATGGAACTTAAAGTTACCTCTGGCGTTCCGCGTGAACATGGTACCTCAATCACTTTCTACCCAGATCCAACCATCTTTAAAGAGACTACCACTTTTGATTATAGTTGGGTTTCTAACTATGCCCGTCACCAAGCTTATCTAACCAAGGGCATTTTGATTTCCGTTTATGATCAGCGCACCAATAAAAGGGAATCATTCTATTTTGAAGGCGGCATTAAAAGCTATGTTAAACGCCTTAATAACGGCAAGGAAGTTCTTTCCGATGATATCTTCTACGTCGAGAAACAGATGAACGATACTGGTGTCGAGATTGCATTGCAATATAACGATACCTACGCTGAAATTATGAAACCGTTCGCCAATAACGTCTTGACCCCAGATGGCGGTATGCATGTTGTCGGCTTCCGAACTGGTCTTAACCGTACCATTAATGACTACGCTAGAAAAAACGGCCTCTTGAAAGAAAAAGAAGATAATTTAACGGCCGACGATATAAAAGAAGGCTTAACAGCGGTGATTTTGGTCAAACTCCCAGATCCTCAATTCGAGGGACAGACGAAGAATAAACTCGGCAACCCTGAGGTTCGTGGTTATGTCGACAAAGTTATGACTGAATATTTTGGTTATTATCTTGAAGAGAACCCAGCCATTGCTAAGAAAATCGTCGGAAAGGCGACTTTGGCCGCTCGGGCTCGTAAGGCCGCTCGGGCTGCTCGCGATAATGTTATTCGGAAAGGCGCTTTTGAAGGGCTCAATCTTCCATCAAAACTCGCCGACTGTTCTTCCAGAAATGCTGAAGATTGTGAATTGTTTATCGTGGAGGGTAACTCCGCTGCTGGTTCCGCCAAAGAAGGTCGCGACTCGAAGATTCAGGCTATTTTACCACTTCGTGGGAAAGTCTTGAATACTGAACGCGCTCGCCTCGATAAAATGCTCGCAAACGCCGAGCTCGTCTCCCTGATTAAGGGTCTTGGTGTTGGAATTGGCGACCAGTTTAATATTGACGGCCTTCGTTATCATAAAATCGTTTTCATGACCGATGCCGACGTCGACGGCTCGCATATCTCGACCTTGCTTCTTACTTTCTTCTTCCGCTATATGCCAGAAGTAATTAAGGCTGGGCACGTTTATCTTGCGAAGCCGCCTCTATTTGGATTAATTAAAGGAACTGGCAGTACTCGTAAAATTGATTATATCTATGACGAGCAAGCCCTAGAAGAGGCTTTGACTAAGAAAATTACCGAACGCAAAGCCGCTGGTGTAAAAATTGACGAAGAAGCTGAACGCTTTAAACAGGCTGGCTATACCGCTCAGCAACGTTTCAAAGGTCTCGGCGAGATGGATGCCCAGCAGCTCTGGGAAACTACCATGAATCCAGAAAATCGCACCCTTGTTCGCGTCAATATTGAGGATACTGAAAAGGCCGATAGCATCTTCTCGAAATTAATGGGCGACCAAGCCGAACTTCGTAAAAACTTTATTCAGGCAAGAGCGGCCTCGGTTGACCTTGACGACCTGGACTTTTAAGGAGGAATTATGAAAGACGATAAAGATATGAAAAATGAAACTCCAGAAATCGAACAACCTATTGAAGAAGTCCCGGCCGAGAATGGGATTGAGCTTCGCACAGTTGAGAATACGATGGAAGACTACTTCCTGCGCTATTCACTCTCCGTGATTGTCGATCGTGCGCTTCCTGATGTTCGCGACGGGTTGAAGCCGGTTAATCGCCGTATATTATATGCCATGAACAAAAACGGCTGGCGCGCCCCGCACGCAACCGTAAAATCCGCTCGTATTGTCGGTGAAGTGATGGGTAAATACCACCCACACGGCGACTCGTCGATTTATGATGCAATGGTGAACCTGGCACAACCTTGGAAGATGCGCTATACTCTCGTCGAAGGACAAGGTAATTTCGGTTCCATGGACGGTGATGAGGCGGCGGCTTCACGCTATACCGAGGCCCGCCTCGATAAAGTTGGCGCTGAGCTTCTTGCTGATATCGAAAAAGAAACTGTTGATTTTCGTGATAACTTTGATGGCTCCGAGAAAGAACCATCCGTCCTCCCGGCCGCCGTTCCGAACATCCTCTTGAATGGTCAGATGGGCATTGCTGTCGGTATGGCAACAAACATTCCTCCACACAATCTCGGTGAGCTTATCGATGCAACCGTTGCCCAGATTTACAATCCGGAAATCACCCTTGAAGGCCTCATGAAGTATGTTAAAGGCCCAGATTTCCCGACTGGTGCTGAAGTTTATGGTGGTGCGCCAATGAAACAGGCCTACGCAACCGGTAAAGGCTCGGTTGTGATTCGCGCAGTTGCTAATATTGAGGAGCGTAAAAATGGACGCTACAATATAGTCATTACCGAAGTCCCTTACGGTATGAGTAAGGAGGACTTTATCGAAAAAGTTCGTGATCTTGTTCTTGCGAAAAAACTTGACCATATCGCCGACGCTCGTGACGAATCGGCTCGTGGTAAGATTCGAGTTGTCGTTGAGCTAAAGAAAGATGCTTTCCCGAAGAAGATTTTGAATCAACTTTACAAATTAACTCCGCTTCAAACTTCATTCCATTATAATATGTTGGCACTTGTCGACGGTATTCAACCACGTATTCTCGGTCTTAAAGAGATTCTTTCTGAGTTTATTAAACATCGCCAGAAAGTTATTCGTCGTCGAACCGAGTTTGACCTCAGAAAGGCAAAAGAACGCGCACACATCTTGGAAGGCTTAAAGATCGCTCTTGATAATATTGACGAAGTTATCAAGACTATTCGTAGTTCCTATGATGATGCGGACAAACAGCTTATGACAAAGTTCGGTCTTTCCGAGATTCAGGCTAATGCCATTCTCCAAATGCAGCTTCGCCGCCTCCAAGGACTCGAGCGCGATAAAATTGAAGAAGAATTGAAACAACTTCACGAATTAATCGCTAAACTCGAGGCTATCCTTGCTGATGAAAACGAGGTTCTCCGTGTTGTTAAAGAAGAGCTTCTTGCGATTAAAGAGAAGTATGACGATCCGCGTCGTTCAAAGATTATTAACCACGAGGTCGGTAAGTTCTCTGAAGAGGAATTGATCCCAGAAGAAGAAAGTGTAATCCTTCTTACTACCGAAAATTATATGAAGCGTGTTCCGCAGGCTGATTTCCGTCGCCAAAATCGTGGCGGTAAAGGCAAGCGGGGAATGACGACGAAAGAAGAAGATGTGATCGCCCAGATTCTGACCGCAAATTCTCATGATTTCTTGCTCTTCTTCACTAACCAAGGACGCCTCTTCCGCATGAAAGCCTATGAAGTCCCTCAGGCTTCACTTGCGGCAAAGGGAACCGCTGCGGTTAATATGCTTAACATGCATCCAGAAGAAAAAATTACTGCAATCATCAAACAGGGCGAATCAGTCGAAAATGGCTTCCTCTTCATGGCAACCAAGAAGGGAACGATTAAAAAATCCGCAATTAAAGACTTCTTCAACGTGCGAAGCAATGGCTTAATCGCTATTAAGCTCGATCAAGGCGACGAACTGAAGTGGGTTAAAGAAACTACTGGCGAGAATGATATCATTATTTCCACATCCGCCGGCCAAGCTACTCGCTTTAATGAAAAAGAAGTTCGCGTCATGGGTCGTGCAGCAATGGGCGTTCGTGGCATGCGCCTCCGTCCGAAAGATGAGATTGTCGGTATGGACATTGTGACCGATCCGAGTCAAAAACTTCTCGCAGTCTCTGCGAACGGTTACGGTAAAGCAACTCTCGTCTCGAATTTCCCAGCCCATAAACGTGGCGGAGTCGGAATTAAAGTAGCGGCTGTTTCTGAAAAAACCGGTCCAATCGTTGCGGTTCATACTCTCGATCCAGAAGCAAAAGAAGCTATCATGATGTCAACTAAGGGCCAAGCAATCCGTATCGCAATGAAAGAGATCCCGACTCTCGGCCGCGCAACCCAAGGTGTTCGCATCATGCGTCTTTCCGAAGGTGACACGGTTGCCTCAATTGGTATCGTTCTTCCAGAAGAAGAAAAAGAAGACCCAGCTGCTGAAGCTAAAACGGATAAAAAATAAGCCTAGCCGGAATCAAAAATAGCAAAAACGGAATAAAAAAGTAGGTGAGGGGTTGCAAAATCTCCTCGCCTATGAATATACTCCTGACAAATAAACTAGAAAGGAGTATATGAAGAAAATTATTCTGCCAATTTTATCAATTTTAACCTTATTTGCGAGTCCCGCACCGTTAGCGAAATTTGCCTCGGCGGCTTCTATTCGGGCCGACGCAGGCATTTTCTCGCTTGACGACCTCTTCGCTATTAAAGACGATTATCTCGCTGAACGCTCCGCGGCTTGCAATGGAGATCCCGAATGCGAAGGTGAATTTGTTTTCACAACTTTCGACCCCGCGACCTCTAGCGGCAAATATAATAAATACACCAGCCTCGAAGATTTTTTAAACAGTGGCTTTTTAATCACCTCGATTAATCCCAGCGTTGAGACCGTTAAAGTTTACTATAATAAAGATGTTCTCGGGAGAGGAGATCATTTTTCTGGGGTCGAACCAGCCACCGACGACATCGCCGAGCTCTACATCGGTTGGCTTGAAGACGACCAGAGAGACCCAAACACAATCGTGCCCGACGATCTGGACAAGTCTCGCCTCGAATTTGTTGAGAAGAATTTGGAGGGTATCGAAAATCCAGGCGGACACCTTGTTTTTGCCAAAAATGTTTATCGAGACTTAGGAAACGAAATTACTATCGCGCCTGATGAAGAAACCGAACTTTCGATTAAAGGGGCTAATTTAGCCGCCAACACTGGGGAAAAATACGGCTATACACTCTTCTTTACCGTTAAGACCCTTAGTTCTACTGTCTTCACGAGCTCAGCAAACTACGAAGCTTGCGTTACCTCGCCAAATTATGAAGCAGGAATGGAATGCCGGCTTCACTATGACACTAACACCGGGGGAATGACTTACTTATCAGTTGAGTCAGAAGCGGCCCTTCCTCCCGTCGACGAATCCACCGGCCTAGGCGGTGTCGAAACAGAAAATCCTGAAGAGACCGACGAAGCTCCAGGGGATTCGGAAACCGAAATAATATCCAACTCCGCAACCAGCTTATCGCCGGTCAAAGCTCCCCAAACCGGCACTGTAAAACACTCTCCGGAAGAAGCAGAATTCGCAACCGAAGTGACCTGGGCTCATATTTCAGCTATTTTCGGCGCCCTAGTCGCCCTAAGTTTATGGTGCTTTCTGCAAAAACACTCTAGAACTCGCCAAAAAGCTAAAAAATCTTAGAAAAAAGTCAGAAAAAACCCTTGACATTCTAAAAAATCTGCGATAAACTAGTATCAGTCTAAAGAAGCTGCGAGAACCTATACTTTAGCAGTCTTTGGAAATAGTTTAACAATTTAGTTGTGCAATTATCATCGTCAGTTTAATTTATGTAATGAACTATGAGTTCAAACACTTTAATGGAGAGTTTGATCCTGGCT
>JAUNAO010000021.1 GCA_030527565.1 Candidatus Saccharimonadota bacterium | reverse complement strand
AGACGAGGAGAGGGATGGGGGTTGAGGTTCGGATTGAGGCGAAGAGTATGGAGGGTTCGGGCGAGGTGGGGGCGCCGAGCGAGGAAGTCGAACCAGAAGCGCCAGATGAGCCAGGACAGTCGGAAGAAACAAAAAATCCGACTGAGTCGGAGGGTGCTGGCAGGATAGAAGAAGTGGAAACTGCGAGTCCAGTGATTATACCAAAACCGCCAAAAACTGGACGACGATAATTTTAAGTAGACAATACTATGTTATAATAAAAGCATGAGCACTAAGAAAAAGCCTACCAATAAGAAAACTAACATCCAAAAAAACCAAAAAGTAAATGGAAAAAACAACGACATCAAAAAGTCCATTCTTATATATGGTCTTTTAGCGTTAACTCTAATTATATGTATCGGTCTACTTGTTGTAGCGAACAAAACACCTAAAGATGGGGGCGCAGGGCCGGAAATTTCGGAAGAGCTAATTATCGAGAATGCGGACGAGTCTAATTTACAAATTACACTAAATGGCATTCCTTATTATTTCCCGTGGAGAAATTCGACCTTCTTGCGAAATGGCTGGGTTGCCACAGATCGCGAAAACGAAGATTTGTTAAATTCCAAAGCCGGTAAAATGGGCGGTTATGATGTCGTATCTCTAAAACAAGGTGATTTGCTCCTTTATACTTATTCGAAGCCGGAAAACAACGAGCTAATCAAAAATTCTCGTGTCGACGGATTTTGGATAGATCCGGCGGTCGAGGGAGCAGATGGATTAGATTTTTATGGGATAGGTTTTGGTTCTAGTAAGGAGGAGGTCGAAAAAATTGTTCCGCCAAAGAATTATTCAATTTCAGAAGATTCCAAAGGAATTACATACTATAGCTTTTCAATGTCCGCAGGCGGGGGAATTGACGTTTCGATTGAGCTTTCCATTGATAAAAACAATAAGCTTTCCAGAATTCAAATCTTCCGTCAATTCGATTATTAGTTAGAGCTGAGATGCCAATGATCGCCGTATTCGCACTTGTAGGTTGAAAGGCGGGTTTTAATATGATGATCGTATTCCGCGACGCGGGCGGCGGCTTCGGCTTCTTCTTTTGAAGCGTAGCAAATTTTATGTGACTCGCCGACCCAGCAGCGCTCAGGCTCATAAATTCCGAATTTTACTTGTTTATTTTTGGCCATATTTTCCTATTCTACCTCTATTATAGCACAGATTTGTTAAAAAGTCAAGTTTTTGTTGCTAAAACAGGGATTTTTTGGTATAATATAGCCTATGATTTTAAATAAAGATTTAATTCGAAATGTAGCAATTATCGCGCACGTTGACCATGGCAAAACGACTTTGGTTGATGGGCTGTTGAAACAATCGCAAACTTTTCGCGATAACCAAGCGGAAATGTCCCAGACTTTGATTATGGATTCGATGGATCAAGAGCACGAACGCGGAATTACGATTACAGCAAAACAAACATGCGTTTATTACGACAGGCATAAAATTAATATCATCGATACGCCTGGCCACGCGGATTTTTCGGGAGAAGTTGAGCGGACTTTAAATATGGCAGATGGGGTTTTTCTTGTTGTCGATGCGCAAGAAGGGCCGATGCCACAAACGAAATTTGTTTTGAAGAAGGCGCTTGATTTGAAGTTGAAGCCGGTGGTGATTATTAATAAAATTGATAAACCGGCGGCGCGAATTGAGGAAGTTAAAGACGAGATTGAGGGTTTGTTCTTAGAGCTCGCGACCGACGAATCGCAGCTTAATTATCCGATTTATTATGCAATTGCGAGAGACGGTCGGGCAGGAAAGACGACAGATCTCGACGATGATTTTAAGGTGATTTTTGAGGCGATCCTGAATGATATTCCAGCGCCAAGCGTAGACGAGACGGCGGAATCGGCGCAACTTTTAGTTGCGGCACTGGCGGCGGATAATTATCTTGGGAAGTATTGTATCGGTAAAATTTTCCGCGGGCGACTCAAAAAGGGCCAGAGCGTTTCGGTTTTGTCGCGCGAAGGCGTAAAGCGGGCGAAAATTGATAAATTATTCGCATATCGTGGGCTTGGAAAAGAGGAAATTACGGAAGCAATCGCGGGCGATATCGTAGCAATTGTTGGGACGAGCGAGGCAAATATCGGCGATACGATTGCGACTGGAGATAATCCAGAAGCGTTGCCGACGATCGAGCTTGAGGCGCCGACTTTGTCGATTTATATTGGGCCGAATACTTCGCCGCTTAAAGGGCGCGAGGGCGAATTTACGACTTCGCGGCAAATTGCGGAGCGGTTAGAACGCGAACTCGAGACGAATATTGCGCTAAAGATCGAGCCAGACGGACTCGGCTATAAGGTTTCGGGGCGCGGGGAACTTCATCTTTCGGTTTTGATCGAAACGATGCGGCGTGAAGGATATGAACTTGAGGCGGGACGACCAGAGGTGATTTACCGCGAAATTGATGGCGTAAAATGTGAGCCGATCGAGGACCTGACGATTGAGGTTTCACCGGAATTTGTTGGTGCGGTGTCGTCTGAGCTTGGCATTCGCAAAGCGGAATTAAAGTCACAGGAACTCACTTCGACTGGTTCGACGCGATTTGTGTACGAAATTTCGACGGCGGCCTTGATCGGTCTTCGTAATAATTTATTGACGGCGACGAAGGGGACTGTGATTATGTCGAGCGTGCCAAATGGCTACCGGCCGAGCGAAGGGAAATATAAGCCGGAACGAAACGGGGCTTTGATTGCGTTTGAGAATGGTGTTTCGACTTCTTATGCGCTCGACGCGGCGCAGGCGCGGGGAATTCTCTATATTCCGCCGCAAGTGCCGGTTTATCAGGGGATGATTGTTGGGCTTTCGAATAAAAAAGATGATCTCGATCTTAATATTTGTCGCGAAAAACAGTTGACAAACATGCGGACGCACGCGTCGGACGGGGCGATTCAGTTAACGCCATACACACAACTTAGCCTAGAACAGTGTTTGGATTTCTTGCTTGATGATGAGTTACTCGAGGTAACGCCGAAGTCTCTCCGGCTTCGCAAGCGTCAGCTTGACCCAACAAAGCGCAAACGCGAGAATCGAGCTTAATGTTGATTGATTCGCATTGCCATTTACACGACCGGAAGTTCTTCGGCGCGGAAGAGGCAGAGAAAATGCTTCTTCGGGCGGCGGAAAATGATGTCCGAAAAATTGTTTGTATCGGAACGGATGTCGACGATTCGCTGGCGGCGCGAGATTTTACAGCAACGCACGAGGGAGTATTTTTTACTTTTGGGATTCATCCGAATGAAGTTGATGGAGCGGAAGAGCGCGAGCGGAATTTGAAAGCGCTTGCGGAAGTTGATCCGGTGATTTTTAAGGATCCGCGGCTGGTCGCGATTGGTGAAGTTGGGCTTGATTATCATTACGAAAATTTTAATCGCGAGGCGCAGATTGAGCTGTTTGAGAAAATGTTGGCGCTGGCACGGGAGCATAATTTACCAGTAGTTTTTCATGTCCGCGAGGCGTTTGATGACTTTTTCGAAATTATTAAAAAATACCCGGAAGTTCGCGGCGTTGTCCATAGTTTTACGGATAGCAAGAAAAAGTTAAAACGTATTTTAATAGAGACGGATTTTTATGTTGGGGTGAATGGTCTCGCGACTTATACAACCTTGCCTTTACCGCCGCTAGACCGGATTTTACTAGAAACAGACGCTCCGTTCTTGACTCCGAAGCCGTTTCGTGGTATAATTAATGAATCGGCCTACATTCGCAATATTGCGGAATGGTTGGCGGACAAAACTCAGGTGGAGTTCGATAAAATCGAGGGAGAAACGACTAAAAATGCTGAAGGATTATTCAACTTTTCAGATTCCCGGCTACGCGAAGCGTGAGACGGAAGTTTTTGAAGCAGAAATCCAGCCGGAATACCTCGAAATTTATCAGGAATTAAACGGAATCGCGGAGGAGCTCGAATTATGTCGATTAAGGAACTCTTAAAGAAACCGCGGGTTAATTTCAGAAACTACTCGAGTCGTCCAACTTATGACGATTTGGTTAATGCCGAATCGCGGATTGGGCGAACGTTGTTTGGACCAATCCCAGAAGGGCATCAGCGAGAATTTTTCACGGCGAAAAAGAATGTTTGGATTTGGTATGAGCGATTTATTGACGCGGCGGGAGTGATGCAGGAAATGACGATTAGGTATGAAGTCCGGCCAGCTGGGGTTTATAAAAAAGTGGCAAATGGGGGTTATGCGAAGCTCGAAGGTGCAGAGCTTGATAATTTCCGCAAAGCGGCAAAAAAATATCTTGAACTTGTTAAAGATAAACTTTATTGTTAAAATAAAGTTATGGACAAGAAAAAAGTTAGTTTGGGGGTGTTTGCTACTGGAGTTGTTGCGCTAGTTGCGGGGATTGTTGTGATGCTGGTAAATTTATTAGGTACATCGGCGATGCGGGATGCGGATTATTTAGTTTCGCAGACTGGTTTTTATCGTGAAGTTGAGGGGGAGCGTGTGGTTTGGGCATTTTCGGAGATCGGCAAAGGCTGGCTAGGGACTGATGGCGAGAATAAATATGATTTTGAGTGGAAAATTGAGGGGGATAAGTTGCTGATCGACACGGCTTGGCTTTATGAATTGAACGATGAATATACTTATAAAATCGACCAAGAAGCGGGGACGTTGACTTTAAATAATGAAATTGTATTTAAAGTGATACCGGCGATTGGCGAAGCAGAGGCGGTCGAATAGCGATTTTTTAGAAAATATGTTATAATATAGGAATGATTTACCTCGACCATGCGGCGGCGACGCCAGTTTCGAAAAAAGCGAGGCTCGCGATGGAGCCGTATTTTGATGCCGAGTTTTTTAATCCATCGGCGGCATACTTACCGGCACGGAAAGTCGCGGCGGAATATGAAACGGCGAAAGCAACGATTGCACGGGCGATCGGGGCGAAGGCGACCGATCTCGTGATTACGGCCGGCGCGACTGAAGCGAATAATTTGGCGTTTTCGGCGGCGGGCGAGGGGGAAGTTTTGTATTTAGTCACTGAACATGATTCAGTCCGGAAAGTAGCGGAGAGACGGGGCGGAGAAGCGATTGCGGTTGACCGGAATGGGCGGATTTTGATTGAGGATTTGAGGAAGAAAATATCGGACAATGTGTCGCTAGTCTCGGTATCACTCGCAAATAATGAGATCGGGACGATCCAGCCACTTTCGGAGATTGCGGCTTTAATTCGAGAAGTCCGTTTTGACCGGCTTTCGCGCGGGGTAAGGCAGACGCTTTATCTTCATTCGGATGCGTCGCAGGCGATGAATTTGCTCGATATCAATGTTGCGCGCCTCGGGGTTGACCTTTTGACTTTGAACGCAGCAAAGGTTTATGGGCCGAAGGGAGTCGGGGCGTTGTATGTTTCGCATGAGGTGAAGTTGTCGCCAGCGACGGTTGGCGGCGGACAGGAAAAGGGTCTGCGTGCGGGGACGGAAAATGTGCCGAGTGTTATCGGGTTTGCGGCGGCAATTTCTAATGCAAAAGAACATATTGGCGGAAACCGGAAAAAATATGCGAAATGGCGCCAGATTTTGCTTGCGAATTTACAGGGGTATGAACTCGTTAATAAGAAGCATACTCTTGACAATTTTGTTGTTTTGTGCTATAATGGATTAGATGCGGAAAGATTAATCTTTCTTCTTGAGGAACGGGGGATTTTAGTTTCGACTGGGGCGGCCTGCGCGGCTTCGAAGGGTGCAAAATCGCATGTTTTATCGGCGATTGGGCTTTCTGATGCGGAAATTAGCGGGTCGCTAAGGATTACTTTGGGCGAGACGAACGACGAGGAACAAATTTTAGAGGCGGCACGGGCGATTAACGAAGTTGTCGAGGGGGAGCGGAGGCGAATCAATGAATGGTAAGACGGTTTTTGTTGGGATGAGCGGGGGAGTTGATTCGAGTGTTGCGGCGACGCTTTTAGTCGAGCAGGGTTATAAAGTTGTCGGGGTTTATATGAAAAACTGGTCGAAGGACTTGCCGGGGATGAAGTGCCCATGGGCAGAAGACCTTGCGGATGCAAAACGAATTGCGGTGAAGCTCGGGATTGATTTTGAGGTTTGGGATTTCGAAAAAGAGTATCGTGAGCGGGTCGTCGATTACATGATTGCGGAATTTAAGAAGGGGAATACACCGAACCCAGATGTGATGTGTAATCAGGAGATTAAATTTAAGTTGTTTTATGAGAAGGCGATTCGGCGGGGGGCGGATTTTATCGCGACTGGACATTATGCGAGGATTTCTGATGGGAAGCTTTGTCGGGCGGTTGATGAAAATAAGGATCAGACTTATTTCCTCTATCGGATTTCGAATGAGGCGGCGGCGAAAACTCTGTTTCCGGTTGGCGGGATGTTAAAGCCGGAGGTGAAGAAACTTGCCGAGGAAAAAGGTTTACATAATGCCTACAAAAAGGAGTCGATGGGGGTGTGTTTTGTGGGCGAGGTTGGGATGAAGGACTTTTTGAAGGAGTACATCGATATTCAGCCGGGGGAGATTCGGGAAATCGGGTCGGAGAAAGTTGTTGGATATCATGACGGAGCGGTATTCTATACGATTGGGCAGCGGCACGGGCTTTATCTTTCGGGAGTTTCGGGCGAGGTCAATGATGGGTTGCCATATTATGTTGTCGAGAAGGATCTCTCGCGGAATATTGTTTATGTTTCGAAGGATTTGAACCATGCGGCAATTTGGACGAAGGAGTTAGAACTTCGGGATGTGTTTTTGCGAGAGCCAGTCGAGGGATCAGAATTAATGGTGCGGTTAAGGCACCGCGCGGAGTTAATTCCAGTTCGACTTGAAGGCGAGAAATTAATTTTCGAGAAGGAAATTAAACGTCCAGCTTCGGGGCAGTCGGCGGTTTTGTATGCTGGTGAGGTCTGTGTTGGGGGCGGGATTATTGCATAGTTGCTTTTTGACAAAATATATGATATAATTTTACAAAATGTGTATGTTGGGTGGTGGACATAGGTATTTTCGAACTTTACAAAAATGAAAGGACGGGTGATTATGAAAATAATTGATGATATTTCACGTTACATCGACGAAGTAGTTTCTTTGGAGGAGTTGAAAAGCGCTCTTGAATCCGGTAAAAAGCTGACTATCAAATACGGCGTTGACTGTACGGCGCCTTTTCTCCATCTTGGGCATGCGGTTAATCTTTGGGTAATGCGCAGGTTCCAAGAGGATGGGCATAAGGTCGTTTTTCTAATCGGTAACTTTACCAGTAAAATTGGCGATCCGACCGGAAGAAGTACAACGAGAAAAATGCTTTCGGACGAAGAAATCGATGCGTTCGCGAACGAATTCATAAAACAAGTTGGAGCCGTTTTGATTACGGACGATCCGAATGTTTTTGAGATCCGTCGAAATGCTGAGTGGTATGAAAAAATGCCGTTAGCGGAGTTTATTGGACTTTGTGCTTCGGTCACTCACTCAAAAATGATTTCTCGAGATATGTTCAAAAAACGTATTGAAGAGGGCAGTGAGATTAGTATGAACGAATTGCTTTACCCGATTTTGCAGGGCTACGATTCGGTAATGCTCGACTCAGATTTGACCGTTGTTGGGACCGATCAACTTTTCAACGAGATGATGGGGCGTTTCTTCCAAGAGAAATTTGGTAGAGCAAAGCAGATTGTCATGACGACAAAAATTACTAAGGGTCTTTGGGGCGAGGACAAACAAAGCAAAAGCATTGGTAATTTTGTAGCCTTGACAGACTCTCCGCGCGACAAGTTTGGCAAGATTATGTCACTTGCAGACGATCGAATTATTGATTGGATGGAGGTCTACACCGATATTGACATCGCACGGATTGAGGAGATTAACACCAAGCTTCGTCTCTATAATCTTAATCCTCGCGATGCAAAGTTGGAGTTGGCGCATGCTATCGTCCAAAGGTATCATGGGGAAGAAACCGCTAATATTGAAAGGCAATTTTTCATTGATACGTTTTCGACAAAGACATTCCCAGCGGATGCTCCTATCGTTAAAATCGATGAAGAAGCTCTTTCTTCTGTTGATTTGGCGGTGGCTGCTTGCCCAGATATGTCGCGTAGCCAATTAAGGCGAGTCGTCGAACAGGGCGGTATGACCTACAATGGCGAACGTATCGTTGACCCAAAAGCAATCATAAAAATCCTTGAAGTGGCTGAACTCAAAGTTGGTAAGAGAAAGTTCTTTAAGGTAATTCGCACTACATAACACCCACCACACATTTTAAAAAGGGCTCCCTCGGGAGCCCTTATTTTTTATCCCAAAGTTCACAAATTTGGGACAGGGTGTTTGAAAAGTTTCGTTTTCTCATAGCCCAACGCTGTTCATCATAGAAGTCTTCTTCGGCTTCTTGCAGAAATTTTGGGTCGCGGAATAGGATCCCACGCATTAATTGAAACACGATGGAGTCATTATGGTTTCCTGCGCTCGGCGTATTCTGAATCAGTTCGTCGATAACTCTTTTTGGCGTATTGACATAAATTGCAGAACTAGCTAAGCCCTTACTCATTTTTGGCTGTTCATTAAAGCCACCAATGATAGGAGAAAATAATCCGTGAACTGCGAAGTTTGCGCCTAAACGAGATGCGATTTCGTTCGCTTTTTTGACGTATGCGTGTTCATCGACGCCGGACAGGACGACTACATTCTTATAGCCACCGATAAGTCCTGGGTGAATAAAATCTGCAAACATCATCAAAATTGATTGTTTAGTGCTAAATTCCAGCCCTTGATAAAGACCTACTTCTTGATAATAATATGATAAGTCTTCCTCAACATCAAAGAAATCTTGTTCTTTGACGCTTGGAGCAATAAGAAAAGCAGTCTTCATAACCTCTTCATGGTCGAATTGGTTGCGGATAATGCCCCTTGCTTTTACGGTGTCAAATCCGAGTGCGCGAATAAAAATATGACATTTTTCGGCAATCTTACCAGCTTCTTTTACTCCTGAACCTCTCAAATTATAGGAGTCGAGGTCGCCCAAAATGATATGCACCTTGTAGCCTCTTTGTTGAAGGAAAATAGCCCTTAGGAATTGCGAGACTGTTCCCATGTGGGGGACATTATTGACGCCAATCCCCATCAACACTAATGTGTTACTTGGCTGGATGTCGCCTTCCAAATTGTACGCGCATAACCAACTTCGCATCTCCTCTAATGAAAGATTGGGGAGAGGTCTTTTTAGATTTTTGCAGAACGTATAGTCGTTTTCGTGAACGATGCGGTCATAATATTCCTTGTTGAATTGCAACATTACGGTACCCCCTTTAATATCGTCGAAACTTTTCAAATTTTAAGGTGCGCTAGACTAGCTTCTTCCATTATATATCATCTTGAAAAATATACAAACATAAGGTTATATGTTATATTTATAGAGTGACGGTGAAGAATAATTATAATGAGTGTTTGACAAATTTGGCCTGTTCGGTGCAGAAATATTTTGGATTAGCACCAAAACATAATACATTGCCATTTTTGGATGAGATTTTAGAACGCGAAAAACCAAAAAAGGTGGTTTTGGTTTTGTTGGACGGAATGGGCGCGAACATTTTAGAAAGGACGTTGCCCGAAAATAGTTTTTTCCGCCAAAATTTAGTTCGAAATTTAACCTCAGTTTTTCCAGCAACAACAACCGCAGCAACGACTTCGGTACGAACTGGGCTAAACCCGGTTGAGCACGGTTGGCTTGGCTGGAATATGTATATTAAGCCAATTGACAAGATTATTACACTGTTTTTAAATTCCGAAAAAGGCAAGGATGGGGAAATTTGTGAAGACTTTTTGGGAGTGAAGGATAAGTTAGTTTCGAACACAATTGTTGATGAGATGAATGAAAATGGAAATTGTGCGGCAGAATTTTTTCCGTTTGGTGAAAACGCTTACAAAAACTTAGATGACATGATTGAAAAAGTTAAGGCGAGCAGTTCGCAATACGTCTACGCTTATGATGATGAGCCAGATCATACAATGCATGATTTTGGCCCAGACGACAATCGAGTTAAGGATTTGATTTTGGAGCGGAATGATAAAATCGAGAAACTATGTAGCGAGCTTAAAGATACACTTGTAATTGTTACGGCAGATCATGGACATTTGAAAATCGAACATGTTTTTTTGAAAAATTATCCAGAGTTTTTGGATTTGTTAGAGCGGACGACTTCACTTGAGCAGAGAGCAGTTTCATTCAAAGTCAAATCTGGAAAAAATGCGGAATTCGAGAAGGCATTTAGCGAGCTTTTCGGCAAGGATTTTCGGCTTTATAAAAAATCTGAAGTTATCGAAAGCGGTTTGTTTGGAGACGGCAACCCGAATGAATTTTTTGAAGATGCGATTGGCGATTATCTTGCGGTTGCGGAAAATTCGAATAAAGCCTTGGTCGCGGAAGGCGAGGAAGTTTTAGTTTCGCATCACGCAGGCTGTTCAGACGACGAAGTTTTAGTGCCCCTAATTGTGAAGATGTGCAAATAAATTGATTTTTACTTCTAGGTATGGTAAAACATTGTTAGGGTTGGGAGTATATTAAAATTGGTGAATTCTAGGGGGTGAAAAAATGAACGTTTATTTTGTAGCTGCGCAGATTTTTGGAGTGCTCGGCCTTGTTGCGATGGTTGTTGATCTATTTCAAAAAGATAGAAGCAGAATGTTCTGGTTTGTCAACTTCAACTGTATCTTTTTTATTGTA
>JAUNAO010000020.1 GCA_030527565.1 Candidatus Saccharimonadota bacterium | reverse complement strand
CGGGGACAGAAGCAGGTTTATGATGATTTGCCGGAGATTGAGGATCCGGAAGATGGTGACCCGACTCCATCTGAGCCGGAAGAAGAAGATGACGACGATGATGATGATCCAGTCCCACCTGGACCAAAACCGCCAGTTCCGCCAAAGAAAGAGGAAGTGAAACCGAAAGACCCGGTGAATTTGGAACGGATTGATGACAAGATCGAAGAAAAGATTGAAGAGAATGTTAGTGCGGGGGATGTTGTTGTGACTCCAGCGACGACGACGGAGAGGACGGGAGAGGAGGATTCTTTCAAGAAACCAGAAGTAAAGGTTGAGAATAATGCGGTGAAAGATGATACGGCGGCAGTATATTCGGGAGATAATAACGCGGCGACGGACCGAGGTGGGGTGAGTGCGACGAATCCAAATGCGACAAAAGCGGATGATGCGGGGCAGGCGGCGGCCGAAGAAAATAAACTCGATGACAGTGCAACGCTTAATCAGGTCGTAAATAATTTTGGGTTTAATTAAGGTGGGGAAAGGAAAACATGAAAAGAATTAAGTTCAAAAAAAGTTTAGGGTTTGCGCTAGCAGCGGTAATGCCGGTGATTTTAATGGCGACGAGTACTTTTGCGTGGGGTCCGGAACGTGAAACGTTTACGATGGAAAATCCGGCGACGTACCCGACGTTTAATTCGATTACGAATAATCCGACGATTGGGGATGAGCGGAACTTTGTTAGAATTGGGAAAATCGATGCTGAGGTGACGGATTTGAAAGATGAGGTCGAGATTGTTCCTGGGCAACAATATCTTGTTTATATTTATTTCCATAATGACGCTTCGGAAACTTATAATTATTCGCAATATAATCATTCGGGAATTGCACTTGGAACGCGAATGTCGAGTTCGTTCCCGACTTATCTTTCGGCGGGAGAACGTGGGACGGTTACGGGAGCGATTATGGCGGATAATTCAAAACCGGCGAAAGTTTGGGATGAGGCGTACGTAACTACGGCGAGTGAGAAAGTAGTTTTGAACTATGTTTCGGGGTCGGCGAAGATTTACAATGACTGGGCGACGAATAATTCGATTTTATCGACTGATTTATTTACAGAAGCGGGGACGCTGATTGGTTTGACGGCTTTGGATGGTGGAATTCCTGGTTGCGAACAGTATCACGGTGTAGTTTCGTATGTTTTACAGGCGAGTTTGCTGGATGGGACGGTCGAGAAGACGGTCTCGACGGACGGCGTGAACTTTTCAGAAACGGTTGAGGCGAAGGAAGGTGACGAGATCTACTTTAAACTTGCGGTGAAAAATACGGGAGATGTTGCGCTGACAAATGCGTCGATTGAGGATGCGCTGCCGGAAAAGTTGAATTTAGTTTCGGGGAGTGTTGAACTTTGGGTGAATGAATCGACGACGAAAGATAAACAGTCGGATGCGTTGGTTGCGAATGGGCTGAATCTCGGGACGATCGGAACGGGAAATGCCGTATATATAACATATCGGGCAAAGGTTGCGGAGGGGCTGGATTGCGGGAGTTTGAAACTGACGAATACGGCGAAGTTGACTTACGATTCAAATGTTTCGACTGGGGACTCGGATACGGATACGGCGACGGTGAAGGTTTCGAAAGATGGTTGCGATACGGTGCCGGAAGATGATCCAGAAGACAATCCAGAGGAAAAACCGGAAGATAAGCCGGACGAGGAAGAATTGCCGGATGAAATTGTAAAGACGGGACCCTTAGAGATCACGCTCGCGACGATTATCGTGCTCGGAATCGGGGGCGGCGGATTCTATTTCTATAAGACTCGAAAGACTCTGAAAACAGTTACGGAAGCGGTTGGTGGCGGAATCGAACCGAAGGTGAAGACGCCAAAAACCCCGAAAAAGAAGTAATTCTTGATTTTTTAGAGAATCTGTGCTATAATGTTCTAAGTTAATTAAGGATTAATATGAAGAAAGCAGTTATCCTCGTTGGCGGGAAGCAATATCTCGTCGAGGAAAAAGAGACCCTACGGGTGGACCTCCTCCCGGCAGGAACGAAAGAGCTCGAGACTGATGCTTTGCTCGTAATTGATGGCGACGATGTAAAAGTCGGAACCCCAACGGTCGCAGGCGTGAAAGTTTCGGCAAAGGTTAAAACCGAACTCGTCAAAGGCGACAAAATCCGCGTGATTCGCTATCATAGCAAGAAGCGCGTACATAAAGAGACTGGTCATCGCCAGAAATACTCGGAAATCGAAATTACAAAAATCGGTTAATCAAAAATCCCCCGCAAGGGGGATTTTTTTGCGCGAAAATTCTTCATTTCGGTATTGCTTTTTTGAAAAAGGACGTGCTATAATTAGAATGTCTTAATCTAAAAAGCTATGAAGAGAACACAACACAATATTACGTTTCAAAAAAACACAAAGAAAAGTATCTTTGTTGCTTTTTTTGCATTAAGTTTGCTCGCCACCATGACCCTTATCCCAATAGATCAAGGTGTGCGAGACGTGGGGGCGGTTGACGGCGAGGAGGGGACGGATCCAACCCTGACCCTTACGAGCACGGGAGCCGCTTCCGCGACCATGGAAAATTTATCGGATAGTGAGAAAACACAATTAAAAGATGGTATTTTTATTAAATCTTCGGCGGCGGAATTTACGGTAACGACGGATCACTTTTTCGGATATGAACTTTTAATTTCGGCGGAAGATGATGCGGGGAATTTAGTGGGTACGGTAACGACGGAAGACGCTACGCCGGTAAATATCGCTTCGATCGAGAACGAACTAACCGAAGCGGAATTTTCGGCGGCAAATGCGACGACATATAGCAATAAATGGGGTTACTATTATAGTACGCCGAGCCTCGCGGGAAGTTCGTATCATCCATCCCCGACAACAACGGCAGTTTCGTTAGACAAGACAGACGCGGCGAATGCGACGGCGAATAATTATAGCGTAGGTTTCGCGGCGCGGATTAATAATACAATCCCAACGGGGACTTATTCGAAGAATGTGATTTTAACGGCGGTCGTGAATCCGATTTTATATATAATTAATTATAATACGAATACAACGAGTGAAGTAACAAATATGCCGGCTTCGGGGGAAGAAGGAACGACGGCGGGAACTACGGGAACAGTCTCGAAGATTGTCCCACGACGGGAGGGTCTTGCGTTCGGCGGTTGGTGTACGGTTGCGTCGGCTACGGAAGGGGAATGTACTGGTGAGTTAGTTAAGGCTGGCGGCGAAGTTACGGTTAGCACGACGAGCGCGAATAATATTGAACTTTATGCAGTTTGGAAACCATCAATTCAGCAATACACGGATGATCAGTGTTTAGCTGAGGCGTCGACGTCGCCGGTTACGCTCTGGGATGAACGAGACGGAAATTCTTACACGGTGCAATATATTAACGGTCATTGTTGGACAACACAAAATATGAGTCTTGCGCTTGAGGCTGGAATGACGCTAAGTTCCGATACGACGAACCTCCGCGGGTTAGTTCCAGAAGGATCGACGGAAATTGTTACAACAACTCTCGGTACGGTTGGCGTATTACCAAATAAGATATTTAATACTTATACTGAAGCACGAGTTCAAGTTCCAACCGAGGAAGATTTAACAAAGACAAAACTTACCGCAGAAGCAAACGGGTATTGGTATAACTACTGTGCCGCAACTGCAGGACAACGTTGCGAGGCGTCTGGAACGAATGGCGGTGAAGCAACTATCGATATCTGTCCGGCCAACTGGAAGATGCCAAGCGATACGGAATGGAACAATATCGGTGGGGATGGAAGCTGGAGTAAGGTTAACGTAGATGCATTCTCGCCTGTCGCGGCTGGGTACTGGTACACTAGTACCCTCTACAATCCGTCGACGGGCGGGTACTGGTGGTCTACTACCGCGTACGGTGCTAGCACTCGTCACGCCCTGGGCTACAGTCCGTCGTATGGGTTGGTCTCGGGCGGCAGCAGCAGTCGGAGCTACGGGTTCTCGGTGCGTTGTATGTTATCTTTGTAGGTTTTCTCGTTTCCCCTCTAGCTCTCTTCCGGAGCATCGCCGCCGTAGCCTAGGGCGAAGGCGGCCGATCGTCGAACTGCTTGTGGTAAACTGGAGCAGAATGTATAATAAGGGTAAGGGTCTACGACTTGCGAGCACCGAAAGGTGCGAGCCGGTACGAGTGCCCTCGAATTAAAGATTCGAATGCGTAAGTCAATCTCGAATTGCTGCATTCGGGGACCTAGGGTAGCACCGGGCAGAAGTCGCAGTTTCGTAAGCCCCGATCACCGAGGTTGGTCCCGAAGAAAAGGAAGAGAGCAGAAACACCCTGCAAATTGAATGCAGGTCAATGGTCCCTGAAGAAGTAGCGCGGATGGCGGCGGAGAATCGTTTTGAACCGCTAGAGGGGGAGACTTAGGGTCAGCCCTTTTCGGCTTCCGAGCCGTAAAGGTATTAAGATGTTTCTTTGCCCCAAAAGCAATTGTTGTTTTTGCGGCGTTTTGTCACAGCGTAGTTCATGGTACTTGCTGGGTTCTCTCTGCCCGGCCTCCCGAGCGATCGGGAGCGCGTACGCTAGTTTCTCGCCTGTCGCGGCTGGGAACTGGAACAATAGTACCCTCAACAATCCGTCGACGAACGGGAACTGGTGGTCTACTACCGCGAACAATGCTAACAATCGTTACAACCTGAACTACAATCCGTCGAATGGGTTGAACTCGGGCAACAACAACAATCGGAACAACGGGAACTCGGTGCGATGTATGTTATCTTTGTAGGTTTTCTCGTTTCCCCTCTAGGTCTCTTCCTCTTCAAAATTTTATTTTTAGCGGCGGTATTTCCAGCCGACTTCAGCAAAAACTTTCGTAATTAATTTGTCGGACTTAAGGTATTTTAAGTGGCCGAGGTAGGACGCGATCGATTCAGGATCGCGACGACCGGTGGCGACTTCATGTACGGCGGTGCGAAAGTTTTTGACGAGGCGTTTGCTCGGGTAGATGCGACCTGGGTAGACGACGGCGCCGACGAACGGGACGCCGCGTGAGACGGGTTGGATGTAACGTTTTTTCGGGTGGAGAGTTAAACCGAGGCGGGTTAGGTAACGTTCGATGGCTTTGATATCGTTTTTCGCTTTTTCGAGATTTTCTTTTTCGACGAGGAAATAGAAATCGTCGACATAGCGGCCGTAGTGTTTATAACCGAGATCGTAAATTATGTAGCGGTCGAGTTGGTCGAGGTAAATGTTTGAGAGGAGTTGGGAGGTTAGGTTGCCGATGACGATGCCTTTGCCTTTTGGCTGGTAGAAAAGACTTTTTGAACGCGGGAGATTTTTCCAGTCGTTTGGCCAACCTTGTTTTATGACGCCTTTGATTGGGTCGTCGAAAATGATTTGCTCCCAACAAAATTTTAATAAATGATATTTCCAGTTTTTGTTGTTTTTGAATTGTTGGTCGAGACCCCAAATTGCGCGCTTGAATAATTTTTCGCGGTCGAGCGACATGAAGTAGCCTTGGACATCAAGTTTAATGACGTAGATTTCTTTTTTGTAATTGTCGGAGAGGGACCTAATATGATGGGCGAGGCGGTCGATACCGTATTTTGTGCCTTTGCCTTCGCGGCAGGAGTAGGAGTCAATGACGAAACGGCGGTCCCACCAATCGTAAACGCAATTATAAATCCAGTGATGGATGATGCGGTCACGAAAGGGGGCGGCGAAAATTTCGCGGATGACTGGGTTGTAGATGATGTGGGCGGTGCCGCGGGAAGGGCGATAGGTGCGGTCGAGGAGGGTGTCGCGGAGATTGACGAGATTAGTAGCTTCGTTGATTTCGAATTTGTGTTCGTCGAAAGTGCCACGTTTTCCACCGCGACGGGCTTCGTTGTAGGCAATGTTGAGTTCGAAGAGGAGCTGGTTTTTTGGATTTTCGAGCCACTTTTTATCGTTTTCGTCGATTAGCTTCATTTTCCCTCTTTGATGATTTTGCGTTTTGTTAAGGATTCGAGGTCGGTTAAAATGGCGATGAGGCGGGAGCAAGTCGAGACTTCCCAAACGCTAATTTCGTTGAGGGAAGAGACGAGGTTGATCATCCGATCAAGGGCGAGGAGCATTTTTAGGCCGGCGGTTTTTGCGGGGAGATGATGGCGGGCGAGGGAAGTATAGGAAGTTGTTAATTCGGAAAGGGCAGAGTAGAAATCTTGGCCGAAAGTTTGGCGATAGAAAAGTGGGAGTTTGCTGGTTTTTGGTGGGATTTCTTTCTTTAGTTTGATGACGAGTTTATGAATTTCGGGATGAACGACTTCGGGGTAAGCGAGGTGGTTCAGTTTTTCGAGTTCGACGTCTTTTTGTTTTAACATTTCTTTAATCTCGGCTTTTGCATAGGTGCGAGTTAATTTGAAGACGATGATTCCGCCGTTGTCTTTTTTGCGTTTGATGCCGATTTCGGCAAGTTTTTCGGTTAGCTTTTCGAGATTTGAGGTTGCGCAGACGCCGTGATAGAATTTGTAATCGCCGATGTCGGTATCGCGACGGAGTTTTTGGGATTGTTTGATGCGTGGGGCGATTTCTTGAGTGAAGATGATGGCGGAATTGCCGCCGAGAAGGTAAAATTTTTTCGAGTTTGTATCGATGTCGGAAGAAGGGAAAAAGTAGAGATGGCTCGAGTTTGACTTTTCGAGTTCGAAAACTTGGCGTTTAGTTTCGCGATAGTTCGCGTAGATGTCGCGTCTTAGTTCGTCGACGGTTTTATGGTTCTTGTCGTCGCTCGGTTTTTCTTCAAGTAAGAGTCGCGTTTTTTGCTTTGAGTAATTTTGCGTTTCAGGACCTTTTCCCATGCTTTAATTTTAGCATAAGTTTTACGGTTTATACCCCTGTTTTTCAGGGGTGTTTTGAGACGAGGGTAAATTTAATAGATATGTAAAAAATGAGATGTATTTTTGTAAAAAAACTTGACAATTGATGTTGACTTTTTGCTAAATCTGTGCTATGATGGAGTTAGGAAAAAGAAAGGATTTAGTATGAGTGGGCAAGTATCGAACAACATTATGCGGGCACGACAGGCGCGCGGATACTCTCAGGAACAAATCGCGAAGGCGATTGGCGTGAGTCGCCCAACATATATAAATATTGAGACCGGAAAAAAGGAATTAACGATTAGTCAGGCTGACGCATTGTCGTCGATTTTAAGGATTAGTATTGGGGATATTCTAGGAGTTGCAGATGATACAGCGACGTTGTTTGATTTTATAATTTTTACTGATAAATATAAACAAATTATTTTGAATGCTTTGCGGTTTGGGGCGGATAGTGATGGGAAAATTACAAAAACGAAATTGGCGAAGTTAGTTTATTTGGTTGATTTTATTTGGTATTATGAAAACTCAAAACCGATGTCGGGAATGGCTTATCGGAAATTGCCGCGGGGGCCAGTAGCGGACGTTTATTTTAGGGCGCTGGATGAGATGGAGGATGACGGGGTGATTTTGCGTGAACAGAAGGGTCAGGCGATTATGTTTTCATTGGTTGAGAAAGAAGCCCCGAACGGAAAATTGTCGAAGGGGGAAGTGAATTTGATTAAGAAAATTTGTAAGGCATGGCAGGGGAAGTCGACGGAGGACATTGTTAATTTTACACATGAACAGTTGCCGTGGCAGATTTGTCTGGATGGCGAAGTAATCCCATACGGTTTGATTTTTCAGGAAGAGCCGGAGAAGATATATGGGCCAGCGCAGGTATAGGGTATATGTTGCTGACGAAGCGGGCGGATTTGATTTCGGCTGCGGGCAATTATCGGCTAGTGAAACTTGATTTTGCGGTTGCGGGAGTGAAAAAATCACCGAAGGCTTATTCGGATGTAAAGAAGATTTTTGGGTTGTAAAAAATCCCCTGAGGGATTTGTGGTCTGGGTGATCAGACTTGAACTGACGACCTCAGCGTCCCGAACGCTGCGCGCTACCAACTGCGCCACACCCAGAAATTTTAATGGTGCCCGAAACAGGGGTTGAACCTGCACGTTCTTGCGAACACTAGCACCTGAAGCTAGCGCGTCTGCCAATTCCGCCACTCGGGCTCACTATGTTCGCCCGCGCTTACGCGAACGGGCTTTTAGCCCGGGCTTTGCCAACGGGCTCGCTTAACTCGCCCGCGCTTTGCGAGCGGGCTCGCTATTATTATATCATATTTCGCATAAAAAACGGGAATTATAAGAGAAGGTGATATAATAAGGTTATGATTAAAGTGAATTTTGCACCAGAAATAGATACTAAGCGGGCGGGGGAGATATTGACGGAAATTGAAGCCGATCTGATGGGGGGATGGTTTGATTTGCCGAGGAAAGTGGACATGGCGGAGCTCTCTAGGATTAAGGAAGCGGCGGCGAAGATTCAGTCCGAGGCGGAGATTTTAGTCTGTATTGGGATTGGCGGTTCTTATCTTGGACATCGGGCGATTATTGAGGCTCTAGGTTCGAGGTCGCCGGTCAAAATTGTCTATGCTGGAAATTCTTTGTCGCGACGGGAGCTTAACCGGGCGCTTGAGGAAGTTGGGGATGCGGATTTTTCGGTCAATGTGATTTCTAAATCTGGAACGACTTTAGAACCGGCGATCGCTTTTGAGGAATTTAAGAAAAAATTGATTGAGAAATATGGCGAGGAAGCGGCGGCGGAGCGAATTTATGCAACGACGGACGCAGAGAAGGGGACTTTGCATGACGAAGCGGTATCAAGGGGCTACACACGGTTTGTTGTGCCGGATAATATTGGTGGGAGATATTCAGTTTTAACGGCGGTGGGGTTGTTGCCTATGGCAGTTGCGGGAGTTAATATTGATAAGTTATTAGAAGGCGCGGCGGAGTTTCGGGAAAGTTTAGATTCTGAAACTATGGCAAATCCAGCAATACAATATGCGTTTATCCGGAATTTGTTGGGGCAGAAGAATTATGATACGGAGGTTTTTGCGAGTTTTGAGCCGAGTGCGATGTATTTTAACGAATGGTTGAAACAGTTGTTTGGCGAATCTGAGGGGAAAGGTAAGCAGGGGATTTTGCCGACGAGCGTGATTTATTCGACGGATTTACATTCGCTTGGTCAGTTTATGCAAGACGGACGGCGAAATTTGTTTGAAACGATTATTGATTATCCAACGGACGAATTGAATATGAAAGTAGTAACGGCAGTAAAATTGGCGCACGCGGCGGGCGGGATTCCAGTTTTGTCGATTCGGCCAGAGTCGTATGATGAACGAGGGTTTGGGGAGTTAATTTATTTCTTTGAGTTGGCTTGTGCGGTGTCAGCGAAATTATTTGGAGTTAATCCGTTTGACCAGCCTGGGGTTGAGGCTTATAAAACGGAACTGAAAAAGTTGTGATATAATAAGTTTATGGATAAACTGCAGTTTGATGGGCCTGTAGTGCTCGCGATTTTGGATGGTGTGGGATTAGCTTTAGATGGACCCGGTAATGCGGTGTCGAGGGCGCGAACGCCGTTTTTAGGGTATGCTTCGCAAAATTATTTGCACGTTTCTTTGGATGCTTCGGGCGAGGCGGTGGGTTTGACGCCTGGGCAAATGGGGAATTCGGAAGTTGGGCACAATACGATTGGTTCGGGTCAGATTATTAAGCAAGGTTTAGCGCGAGTTAATGAGGCTCTAGAATCGGGTGAGGCGTTTTTGACGGATGCTTGGCGAGGGGCGATTCTTCGAGCTGCGGCGGGCGGGACGCTACATTTTGCGGGAATTTTTTCGGATGGCGGGGTACATAGTTCGATGGCACATCTCGAAAAGATGATTGAGCGGGCTTACAAAGATGGCGTTAGGAAAATGCGGGTACATGCGATTTTTGATGGACGAGATGTTTTGCCGCAATCTGAACCGAAATTTATTCAGAGGTTTGAAAATTTTGCGAAGAAGTTTTCGGGGGCGGATATTCGAATCGCATCGGGCGGAGGACGAATGGTGTGTGTTTCGGATCGGTATGAAAGCGATTGGGGGATGGTAAAAGCCGGATTTGATATGATGGTGTTTGGGAAGGCGGAGTATTATTTTAAGAGTGCTGAAGAGGGAATTTTGGCGCTACGTGCGGAAGATCCGGAAGTGCAGGATCAAAATTTGCCACCTTTTGTTGTAGTTGATGAATTTCATGCGCCAGTTGGACGAATTGAGAGGGGCGATGCATTAATTTATTTCGATTTTCGGGCAGATCGGGCGATTGAAATTGCGCAGGCGTTTACGTATTATGATTTTCCATATTTTGATCGGAGTGGATATACGCCGGATGAAGTGTATTTTGTTGGGATGACGGAATATAATTCGGATACGCATGTGCCGGAACATCGGCTAGTTGAGCCGATCGAGATTACAGAGCCTTTGAATACGTTTTTAGCGGAGCGAGGGATTTCACAATTTGCATGTTCGGAAACGGTGAAGTTTGGACATGTAACGTATTATTTTAATGGGAATAGTTATGACAAGGCGGAGGGGGAAGAATTTTGTGAGATCGATTCTTTGTCTGGGGCGCTCGAGGAGCGGCCATGGATGCGGGCGGCAGAAATTACCGATAAAGTGATTGAGGCTTTGCCGAATTATAAGTTTGTACGATTAAATTATCCGAATGGTGATATGGTTGGTCATACGGCGGATATTCGGGCGACGGAAACGGCGGTTGAAGCGGTTGATTTGTCGCTGAAACGAATTGCGGAGAAAGTTGATGAACTAGGCGGGGTACTTGTAATTATTGCGGATCATGGGAATGCGGAAGAATTGATCGATAAAGATGGGAATAAGAAAACTTCACATACGACGAATGCGGTGCCTTGTATTTTCTATGATAATACGACGAACCGCGGAAAATATGAGATTTTGGCGGGGCGAAAAGGGCTTTCGAATATCGCGGCGACTATTGCGATGCTTTTAGGACAAAATGATTATCCAGAAAAATGGCAAGCACCGATTATTGGGATGAAGTAAATGAAAAAAGGTGGGAGAAAAAAAGAGCGAGAAAAGTTCAAGTTGAAGACTTGGTGGTTGCTCGTTGCGCTCTTGCCACTTTTGTTTATTGATGCGACGCTACTGCGTTTAGACCATATGAGAATGGTGGAGCTTCGCGATGCGGTGATTGCGGCAGATGCGGCGGAAGACGATCAGGCGATTTTGAATTCGATAATGACGCTTAAAGAATTTACTTTTTCAAACATGGTCATAAATATAGTTGAAGAGAATGGCGTGCAAAAAGTTACGTTCGGGACGGGGCCGTTTTATCTTGAAAAATCATATCTTCGGGCGGCGAATAAGGCGCTAGAAGAAGCAGAAGCAAATCTTACGTCTGATGCGAATCCGCATGGGAATGTTTATTTACTCGCGGCGCAGGTTTGTAAGTCGCAGGCGATCGCGAATGGCTGGGGGTATCGGGATGCGGAATATATAAATTGTATGCTCAGCGAAATCCAGAAATATCCGGCGGCGGATAATTTGGAGGACCAGATGATTGCGGCGTTGCCGTCGACAGAACTTTATCGGAGGGAATTTGCCGCGCCGGTATGGGCACCAACATGGACAGGATTTGCGATTCTTTTAACGGCGATTATCTTAATTATCTTGATTTATAGGGTGTTTGCTTGGATAATTTTAAGAATTGCCCTGATATTTCTCTAAAACCTCTTGACATTTCCTCACTGGGGTCATAAGATAAAAGTATATTAACTTAAGGAGGAAGCTTAAATGGCTTACGAACATACCAATGGCAA
>JAUNAO010000019.1 GCA_030527565.1 Candidatus Saccharimonadota bacterium | reverse complement strand
GCTGATGCGCGCCCACCCTTGGGGCACATTGGTTTGTTTTAATCCGCTGTTTTTGTTTTTATTAATGTAAGTCTCCACACTCCACTAACATACATCAGTGGAACCCCTGTGAAGCGTATCAGCTTATACTTATCATAAAGCATAAACAAAAAACTGTCAAGACTTTTTCCGAACTTTTTACCAATCTTCAACAAGAGTGAATTCTTTGTCCGCAATCGAAATAATCGAATCCGGCTCCGCCCCAAGCGAAGTGAGTTCCGCCCGGATCCCGAGTTTCTTCATAATATCGCGAAGCCGGTTCACGCTCGCATAATTTCCTAAATCTGTTCTTCGGGCAAATTTTTCAATCTTTTCGCCCGTAACGACAAATTTATCATCAATCTTTTCAACCTTCCAAGATGTTTTTACTGCTTCTGGACTGAGCGCAATCGTCGGAAGTTCCTCTTCCTCCTCGAAAACCTCAACTTCTTCCGCTTTCTGCTTGCGATTTTCCGCAACCAACTCCGCCAGCTCGCGCAAAAGTTCCGTCAACCCCGTATGCGCCGCCGCTGAAATCGTAAATACCTTCGCCTCCGGATTGACCGCTAAGATTGCCGCCGTCTGCATCTCAATAATTTCCTGATCAACCCCCTCGCACTTCGTCAACGCAACAATCTCAAATCGCGATCCGAGATCTTCATATTTTTCGAGCTCACCCCGAATTGTCTTATACGCCTCCCCTGCATCATTATTATAAACATCAACAAGATGTAAAAGAACTGCTGTCCGGTCGACATGCCTAAGGAACGCGTGCCCTAAGCCTTTGCCTTCGGACGCTCCCTCGATCAGCCCAGGAATATCCGCAATCAAAAGATCTCGTCCATCAATCGTCGCGACCCCAAGATTCGGCGTAATCGTCGTAAATGGATAATTCGCAATTTCCGGTTTTGCATTCGAAACAACCGACAAAAACGTCGATTTTCCAGCATTCGGTAGTCCAACCAACCCAACGTCCGCAAGCAATTTTAATTCAATTTCTGCTTCAAATTCTTCGCCGGGCTCGCCAACCTCGGCAATAATCGGTGCTTGCCTTGTCGAACTCTTAAAATGGGCATTCCCAAATCCGCCGTCGCCGCCCTTCGCAATAATCGCTGTCTCGCCGTCTTTTGTTAGATCAGCAATCACCTCGCCATCACGTCGCACAACCGTTCCGATCGGCACTTCGACGACTAAATCTTTACCCGATCGCCCTGCCGATCGCGAACCAGATCCAGCCTTGCCATCTTCCGCCGTCAAAATCGGCGTAAATCGAAAATCAATCAAAGTATTTGTATCTTTATCGGCTCTAAAAACAATATCCCCGCCTTTACCACCGTCGCCCCCGTCTGGTCCGCCTTTCGGGATGTAAATTTCGCGTCGGAAAGAAACGGCACCATTCCCGCCTTTCCCCGCTTTCAAATTCACTTTCGCCGTATCTACAAACATACAAAAATTATATCATATTTACTTACGATGAATATAATTAAAATTCGCAACTTTATTTGCTGGGATCGTCGAGCGCACGACGCGATAGGAAATATGCCCATAGTTCATCTCTGTTACAACAATCGATCCGTCCGGATTCACCGCTTCAACATACCCAACGTGCCCATACCAACCCGACGGAGTCTGGAAAACTGCGCCCGCCGAAGGAATCCGGTCAACCCGATATCCCGCCGCGCGCGCATTCGCTGCCCATTTATTCGCATTTCCGAGATTCGATGGCAAATCCTGTCGCTTGTACCAAGCCCACTGCGTACACTGACCAGCCACATATGGACCGCCGAGTCCCCGATAATATCCAACCACCGAAACCCCAATACGCTCCGAGGTATCACCAAGATACGTGTAAGTCCGAACTGGCGCAACATATTCCGGACGCTCCTTCTCTGGTAACGTCCCGCCCGCAATCAAAATCTTCATCCCAACCGACGGCTCGCCGCCATCTAACCCGTTGTAAATATCAATTTCTTCGCGCGTCCCGCCATACTTAGCAACAATCGACGCAACCGTATCCCCTGTTTTAACCGTATAAACGATCCCCGATTTCGTTGGCAAATACAACACCTTCCCCGCCGCAAGATCCGTCGTTTTTAGCCCATTTGACCAGCGAATTTGATCAGTCGTAATCCCGTGCGCTCGCGCAATCGCCGCCATCGTCTCACCCTCTGAAACCGTATACTCTTTAACTGCTTTCGAAACCGTAAAATCGACAATCGGCGAATACTCAAGTTTGTCGCTCGAAGTCTGCCCCGAGGCGTACATCGAAGTTACCGTAACATAGTTAATCGCGACGTCGTCCGCGCTCGCAAGATTTAAAGCGTCCGAAAGGTCCGCAACCGTATATAACTCTGTCATCTGATCAACCGAAACCTTATAATTCTCCTTTGCAAAAGCATCCATGCTCAAAGTCGAGCCCGAACTATATTTTCCAATCGAGCCAACCGCTGCAACTGCGATCGTCCCTGCCGCCACCAAAAAATACGGTAAAACGCCTCTTGCCTTCTCAAAATCAACTTTTTTCTTCCGTTTCGTCATAATTGCACATTACAGAGTACTTGGCAGTGGTCGCGAATGTTCTGGTTGTGCCCAGCATCTGTACTACTATAATACATTAATCCGTCGTCACCTGTCAAGAAATAGAGATAAGAGGTTTTTGAAGGCTCCGCTACAGCAAGTAGAGCCGTTAATCCAGGGTTTGCAATCGGCCCACAAGGGAGGCCAGTGTATCGACGCGTATTATAGCAAGAATCAACAGAGAGCGCCGCCGCATTATTCGTATAAATTTCCCGCTCCGGATCCAAAACGTCCAGCGCATACGAAACCGTCACATCACTCCCTAATTTCCAACCATATTTTAACCGCGAATAAAATACTTGCGCAACTGTCGCCATCTCTGGTCCAGGCGCCTCTTTTTGGACAATTGAAGCCAGCGTAATCCCCTCATGCAAGGTCAACCCATGCTCCGCATACTTCGCCTCAAGGTCATTTTTCTCGATTGCCTCCCCCATTTTCTCAAGATACCGCCCCAAAACCTCCTCAACCGTCGCACTTTTATAAAATTCGTAGGTCTCACCGAATAAATAACCCTCTAAGCCGCCATTCTCAGGCAAAAACGAAAAATCATAATTCGCCGAAAATCCTGTTTCTATCTGTTCTTCGGAATATCCAACCGCGCTTAACTTCTTTTTAACATCAAAAATTGTCTCGCCCGGCAAAATCGTAAAAGTAAAGACTTCCGCCTGCATTTCCGCCTCAAGCCGCGCGTATTCCTTTTCTCGCTCTTCTCTGATAAAATCTCGCACTTTCAAGGCTACAGTCGTCGCAATTAGCCCAGAAGCCACAAAAACCGCCCCTAAAATCCACCAAAACCGTCTATTTTTCAATAAAGTCTTGCAAGATGATTGCGGCTGCTTCTGCGTCAATATCTCCTTTTTCATAGCCTCGCTTCCTTAACTTTAACCTTTCTTCCGCCTCAACAGAGGTAAATGACTCATCTTGGAAATCGATTTTTGCCTCTGGGAAACGCGAAGCAAGTTCTTTTGCGAATTCGCGTACATACTCTGTTTGCCTTGTTTCGGCCCCAGAATTGTTCCTCGGCAACCCTAAAACTACCTGATTCGTCTCTAGAACTCGCATCAAACGACCGATTTCCTGCCATTCTGAGCCGTCTGTGACGAAATACCCGACTGGTACAGCGATTCGGGTATCCGAATCGACCTTGGCGACGCCAATGCGTTTGGTGCCTATATCGAGTCCAATTAACTTCATTTTTCCGCCGTTTCGAAGATCACAGTGATTTTTTCTGGGTTGTTTGGAACCGAATTCATCCATGGCATCGAGCCATCAATCCGAACCGTCCCCATCCCATCAATACTGCCAAGATCATGCTGTGCCGTCCCAAAGCCTTTACCCTTCACAATCTCCACAACATCATTCTCCGTCAATTTTGGACCAGCCACATACGAAGTCTTCAACTTTCCAGTGTAGCCGCTTTCAACCCTCATAAAATTCTCAATAAATGGATCATCCATCGAGAAAATCTTGTAGCCATCATTAATTTTCGCCTTTTCGGTGATAAATTCCTCAACTTTTGTTTTGTCGATCGTAAAAATCGAATCGGTCGTTTTAACCGAAAGTTTCGCAACCGAACCTTCCGCAACTTCCTCGCCAACTTTTGGCGTCGTTTCCGCCTCGCCAACTACCTGAGAAAAGCTCGCGTCGATTACAAAATCATCTTCCGGCACCGTTTCGAGCAATTTTTCCTTCTTTTCTTCGACACTCGCCGTTTCAATACTGTCGAGTGCCTTATCAATATCGGATTGCGTAACGATTTTTACAATTTTGTCCGTTCCGCCAGTCATCGCAGAGTCGGAATAAACCTGAACGCCAGACGACGATGCTCTCCATCCTGCACTGGTCGCCTCAAGATTATAAGCCGTTCCAGGCGCCGCCGCTTCAACTTTGACTCGTGCTGAAAGCCGGCAACCATTATCATATAATTCTGCCATCGCCTCGCTTAAGTCCATATCATCATCAACATTTTCGCAAGATTTCGCATCAGTATAACTCAAAGTCGTCCCGTCGGTCGCAACGAAAGACAAGCCGTTATTGGTGAAAGTATTACCAATATTCGTGCTTCCGCCCCGCGGCGAATAAACCAAGTTCGCATAAACAACAACCTCGCCCTTCGCCTTCTCACCAACATTCTTCTCGCCCGTCGCCTCAAATTCAACATCGATCACGTTTTCAACCTTATACTGTGTCAGATAGAACTTCCCCGCACTCGCATCTTCCTCTAAAGCATTTTCCGTAAAAGTCACATTTTCCGAAAAATTATTTTTGATTGTTCGAAGGCTTAAAGTGATTGTTGCCGCTGGCGCAATCGCAAAGGCCCAAACCCCAACTAAAATCAACAAAACTAACCCTGCGCCAATCCCCGCCGATGCCTTTTTGTGCTCGCGGATCCAAACTAGCGCCGGATTTTTCGCATTCGCAAGAAAACCGCCCGCCTTTTCTTTCTTTTCGTTTTTTTTGGCTTTCTTCGCCTTTTCCTCCGGCTCCTCAGCCTTCTCTTCAACGGCTTCCGCCTCTTCTTCTGGCTCCTCGTTAATTTCTTCTTCCTCGAGTGCCTCTTCGACTACTTCCTCAATTTCTCCATCCTCTTCGATCTCGTCTTCTTCTGTCGGGATTGCCGGTGCCGTCTTTAAATTCTTCGTTACCGGCAATTTAACCCCAGCCGCAAGTTTAATAATCGACGGATCAGTCGTAACTAGAACAATCGTCTTTTCCGCCCCCGCTCCCGCCTTCGCAATCAATTTGATGTTAACAATACTCCTAAATACCCCGGCTTTTTTTGGCGGGACTAGAGCGATGATTTTTTCTTTGCTGTTTTCAATTTTCGTGATGATATCGGTGATATCGTCCTCAGGCTCAATATAAATCACATCTTTATTCATAATAAAATTTTACCACATTTTATTCAGCTTGTGTTAAAATTGGTGTAATGAGTCTGTTTAAATCTAAGAATAATCCAGCCCCCGTTGCTCAAAATAATTCGAGCCAGTTCGCTGATGTTGCCTTGCGGATGATTAGCGAGGCAGTTATTATGACCAATCGTGCTGGCGTGATTCAATATTTGAACCCTGCCGCCGTGACGATGACTGGCTGTAAGGCCCCTGAAAATGTTTATGGGCTCGATTATGGACTTTTAATTCGTATTGAGACGAAAGAAGGTCGTGAACTTCCTGAAGCTGAGAATCCATTACTCCAGGCTACCCGTACCGGCCAGCCTCTCGACAATTACGAGTGTGTCATGATCCAAGCCGGTAGCGATAAACGCCTCCCGGTCGCAATTTCGGTCATTCCGGTCCCAGGTCTTTCCGGTGGTTTTATTCTTACTCTCCGCGATATTACAAAGGAACTCGCCGAAGAGGGCGAACAAACTGAATTTATCTCGACCGCTTCCCATGAAATGCGTACTCCAGTCGCTTCGATTGAAGGCTATCTTTCCCTCGCCCTAAACCCCCAAACCGCAACGATCGACGAGCGTGCACGGGGCTATCTAACTTCTGCCCATACTGCCGCTCAGCATCTCGGTAAACTTTTCCGCGATCTTCTCGACACAACGAAACTCGACGACGGCCATATCCGCCCGAATTTCGTCCCAACCGAGATGATCGGCGCCGTAAAACAAATTTCCGACGATTTTATCGTGCGTATGCGCGAAGCGAAATTGAATTATCGTTTCGGCTCGACCGATCCGACTGGAGCCGCTGGCGGTCTCCGCCTCGACCAAGTCGTTTATGGTTTTGTTGATCCGAACTTTTTGCGCGAAATTATAGACAACCTTCTCGACAACGCCCTAAAATACACCCCAGCCGGCGGCTCGGTCTATGTCGGCGTGCTCGGTGATGGCGATCGTGTTTTGATTAACGTAACCGATACTGGCGTCGGCATTTCTTCAACCGACCTCCAACATATTTTCCAGAAATTCTACCGCGCCGACAATTCAGACACTCGCGAAATTGGCGGAACCGGACTCGGGCTCTATATTACGAAGCAACGCGTCGAAGCGATGGGTGGCCGAATTTGGGCCGAATCTGCTTTTGGCGAAGGAACAACTTTTTATGTTTCGCTTCCGCGTCTCTCGGCCGAGGAATACGAAAAACGTAGCATTGCTCTTCGTAACGCCGCTCAGGCGCCGCCAACCCAACCGGTCCAACCAACACCAAACAACATAACTCAAGGAGGAATAGTAAAATGAAAATCATGATTGTTGAAGACGACGCCGCACTCCGCGAAATCTACAGCATCCGCATCGCTGCCGAGGGCTACGAAGTAGTTTCTGCCGGTGACGGCGAGGCCGCTCTTGCTATGGCTGTCCGTGAGAAGCCTGACCTAATTCTTTCCGACGTTATGATGCCGAAGATTTCCGGTTTTGATATGCTCGACATCCTTCGCGCAACTCCGGAAACCGCCGGTATTAAAATTATTATGATGACCGCACTTTCTTCGGATGACCAGCGCGAGCGTGGTGAACGTCTTGGTGCCGATCGTTATCTCGTCAAGTCCCAGGTTGGCATCGAAGACGTCATTAACGTCATCCACGAAGTCCTCGCCGACCGCATCGACCACCCAGCTCCAGAAAATCTCCCAACCCCGCAACCATTAATTCCAGGTCAGCCACCATATGGACCAAATCCGGCTCAATAAATTTCTCGCCGAACGTCTCGGGCTTTCTCGCCGCGAGGCTGATGATGCAATCGCGACCGGCAAGGTTTTTATAGATGAAAAACCGGCGATTTTGGGCGCCCGTATTGACAAAAGCTCGAAAGTGTGCTATAATAGAAAGATAGTGCCTTATGAGGCCGATTTTTTATATCTTGCCTTCAATAAACCGGTCGGTTACGTCTGTTCTCGTCGTGCTCAGGGCGGCGCCCCGACCCTCTACGAACTGCTCCCGGATGAATTTAAAAAACTTAAAACCGTTGGCCGCCTCGATAAAGATTCTTCGGGCCTCATTCTCCTGACGAATGATGGCGACTTTGCTTTTGAAATGACCCACCCAAAATTCCACAAAGAGAAAATTTACCATGTCGTTCTCGACTGTGACCTCGAACCCCTCCACCAGCAAATAATTTCCGATTATGGCGTTAAACTCGACGATGGCGTCTCGAAATTCAAAGTCATCCGCGACGAAGAAAAAGACGATCGCAAACATTTCACCGTCATCCTTTCCGAAGGTCGTAATCGCCAAATCCGCCGCACTTTCGGTGCGCTCGGATACACGGTTGTGGAGCTTCACCGCGTCAGTTTTGGTAAGTATCAGCTGACCGATCTCGAACCGGGAAAATATGTTATAATAAAACCATGAGCACAATTCTAGGTCTAGACATTGGCACTGAATTCATCAAAGCCATCCTCGCGAAGCCAGGCAAGCGTGGAAATTTGGAAATTCTCGGCGTCGGTAAGGCGAAACAGGCTGAGGGTAGTATGTTTGCCGGCGCGATTGCGGATATTCCAGCGGTCGTTGCGGCCTGTGAGGAGGCTTTGGTTCAAGTTGAAGAAGAAGCTGGCGTTCGTGCCGAAACGACAGTTGTTGGTATTGCTGGCGAACTAATTAAGGGTAGCACTTCTACCGTTCGCTACACCCGCGAAAATCCAAATCGCCCAATTTCTGAGGCTGAAATGAATGAGATTATTAAAAAGGTCCAGCTAAAAGCCGGCGCGGTCGCGAAAAAGGCTGTTGCGGTTGAAACTGGCAACAAGAATGTCGAGGTTCGACTAATTAATTCCGCGATTATTTCCCTGACGATTGACGGTTATAAAATTTCGAACCCGATCGGTTTTAAGGGCTCCGACGTCATGATCCAATTTTACACCGCCTTCGCTCCGATGATCCATGTCGCCGCGATCGAAAAAGTTTGCGCCGAATTAAATCTCGATCTTTTGACTGTTGCCGTTGAGCCGTTTGCAGTTTGTCGCGCTTGTCTCGGTGATGAACTTGATTCGAATTTCTCCGGCATCGTTTTAGATATTGGTGGCGGAACAACTGATCTCGCTGTCGTTGATGATGGCGGTGTCGAGGGAACGAAAATGTTCTCGATCGGCGGCCGCAGTTTCACGCACCAAATCGAAACTGCGCTCGGCGTCGATTTTGAAGCCGCCGAAGAATATAAACTGAAGTTTGATTCTGGCGAACTTGATGATACTTTGAAGGCGAAAGTCGAAGCCGCCCTCTCGCGCAATTTAAGTGTTTGGCTTGCCGGTGTCGAGGTCGCGCTCGAAGACTTTACGGACGGAGGTCTCCCGCGCCAGGTTCTCCTTTGTGGTGGTGGTGCGAGCCTGAGTCTATTGCAAGAGACTCTCGCGATTTCTGACTGGTATACTTCCTTGCCGTTTTCTCGTCGCCCAGTTATTCATTTAATCGACGTCGCCGAGCTTCCGAACTTAACTTATGATGAAAATATGGGTCTCGACCATTCTTTCGCGACCGCAATTGGCCTTCTCCGCGTTGGTCTTGACACGCTCGCCGGCGCTCCGGAGGAAAATAAACTAAAAGCCAGACTCGCCAAGCTGTTACAGAACTAGAAAATATGGTATAATATCTACCATATGAATGCGAACGAAATTAGACAAAAGTTTTTAGATTTTCAAGTTAAAAAAGGCCATAAAATTATCGCCCCAGCGCCGCTCGTCCTCGAAGGCGACCCGACGACACTTTTTACTGGTTCTGGTATGCAACCACTTTTGCCGTATCTTCTCGGCGAAACCCATAAAGACGGCACTCGTCTAACCGATTCGCAGCCTTCAATGCGCCTTCAGGACATTGAAGATGTTGGCGATCCGCGTCACACAACTGTGTTCGAGATGCTTGGCAACTGGTCGCTTGGTGATTACTTTAAGGAAGAGCAAATCCGCAACTTTTTTGAATTCTTGACGAAAATTGTTGGTCTTGATCCGAACCGCATCTACGTTTCTTGTTTTATCGGTAACGAAAAATATGGCATCCCGAAAGATGAGGAAGCCGCTAAAATCTGGCAGGAAGTCTTTAAAGAAGTCGGCATCGACGCAAAGATTGCCGAAATCGGCTCTGCAAAGGAAGGAGATCGGCGCGGCATTAAAGAAGGCGAACACATTTTCTTCTACGACGATAAAGAAAACTGGTGGAGCCGTGGTGGTGGAATTGAAACTACTCCGCTCGGCGATCCCTGCGGTCCAGATTCCGAAGTCTTCTACGATTTTGGCGAAGATAAACAGGATGTCGAAAAATACGGTCTCGCTCATCCAGCTTCAGACGGCGCCCGCTTTATGGAGATTGGTAATCAGGTTTTCATGCAATATCGCCGCAAAGAAGACGGCACTTTTGAAGAACTCGAAAAGAAAAATGTTGACTTTGGTGGCGGGCTTGAACGAATTGCGGCCGCTGCGATTGATAGTTTCGACGTCTTTAAGATCTCGCTGATGAAGCCGATCGTTGAGAAACTCGAAGAAATTTCCGGCAAGTCATACGATACGAATACTGACGAGATGCGCATTATCGCTGACCATATCCGCGGTGCGTATCTTCTTTCCGCACAGGGGCTTATTCCGGCGAACAAAACTCAAGGCTACGCTCTCCGCCGTTTGATTCGTCGTGCAATTCTCCGCGCTCTCGATCTCGGCATCTCGACGAATTTCCTTTCCGAAATTGTCCCAATCGTCGCCGAAAGTTATCAAGATCTTCCGGATTCGATTTTAACCCATCGCGAGTCCGCGCTTGCCGTATTATTGAAAGAAGAAAAAGCCTTCCGAACAACTTTGAATAAAGGTTTGAAGGAACTCGGTAAAATGGCGAAAAATTCTGGAAAATTAACCGGCGCTGACCTTTTCAAACTACAAGATACTTACGGCTTCCCGTTCGAACTTTCGGTTGAGGAATGTTATCGTACAAACGTCGAACTTTCCGAAAATTATGTCGCGGAATTCGAAGCTGCTTTGAAAGAACAGCGCGAACGCTCCCAAACTGCCTCGAAAGGCATGTTTAAAGGCGGTTTAGAAGATCATGGCGAACAAACCGTAAAATATCATACGGCTTGTCATCTCCTCCTTGCCGCTTTACAAAAAAATATCGACCCATCAATTTGTCAGAAGGGCTCGAATATTACTGCCGACCGCGTCCGCTTTGATTTTAACCTTGACCATAAAATGACACCAGAAGAATTGAAAACCGTCGAGGACGAGGTTAACGGCTGGATTGTCGCTGATCTTCCAGTAGTTTTCGATGAATACGATAAAGCCTACGCCCGTGATGTTTTGAAGGCGCATGGCGAATTTTGGGATAAATATCCGGAGAAGTTAAAAGTTTACACAATTGGTGATTTCGAAAACCCAATTTCCCGCGAAGTTTGTGGCGGCCCACATGTCGAGCATACCGGCGTAATTGGACATTTCAAAATTGCGAAAGAAGAATCTTCCTCCGCCGGCGTCCGTCGCATTAAAGCCGTTTTGGAATAAAGTCATGATAACGCACAAAATGAATCTCCAGCCAAAGTATTATGATTTCATTTTGCACGGCACAAAACGTATCGAGCTTCGTCTTTACGATGAAAAGCGTCAGAAAATTCAACTTGGCGATGTTATTGAGTTTAATAAATCTGAAACTGAAAAGTTTAAAACAAAAGTCACCGGCCTTTTGCGCTATGAGTCTTTTGAAAAACTCTTTTCCGATTTTGATATTTCAATTCTCGCTGACGTCTCGATGACAAAAGAAGAGCTCCTCAATGTTCTCGGCGAATTCTACATTGAAGAAAAACAAGCTAAATTCGGTGTACTCGGCATTCGCTTAGAACTCATTTAAAAAACAGGCGCCGTAGCGCCCGTTAAGGTTGGTGATTTCTTTTTTCGACAATACGAAATTTAATAATTGAGATGATGGTCGACGTAAAAACTATTGCGTCGCAAACCGCCGATGGCCAAGCCTGAACCAGAAGATCGTAAACGAACCAGAAAATGACCATCACGGCTGTTCCGTAGCGAATTTTCTTCACATCTTTCTGCCATAAAGCAGTCGCATAAATATATTCTGCAATAATTGGCAATAGACTAATCAGACCGTCATAAGTTAAAGTCGCTACAATAGTATAAGCAATCATAACCAATACATAAATCCAAATATTGTCAAATTTTTCATTCTCGCTTCTTTTCTTAAAGAGAATTGTTCTGCCAAGAGCAATGGCATTACTAAATGCACCAGCAAAAGCGCTCAGGA
>JAUNAO010000057.1 GCA_030527565.1 Candidatus Saccharimonadota bacterium | reverse complement strand
CCGACCCTCATCTGGATCCAGACTGACATCAATACTATCAAAACCCGCCTGAAAACTCGTCTGAAATCTGTCGAAAAGGCCCGCTCGGTCTACGATTCGCGTATCCACGCTCTCGAAGCGCCTTCCGAAGCCGAAGCTCCCATTGTCCTCTCCGGCAAGCACACTTACCACACCCAACTCAAACAGGTTTTGACCCAACTCTAAGCAATGATTTTGCAAGACGACGAGTTTGGCGAAATCATTATTCGCAAAAATCCGATGTCGCGCAGCGTGCGTTTCACCGTCGCGCCGTCGGGACGACTTCAAATGTCGGTGCCTGCCTGCACCAGCGACTTTTTGGTCAAACGTTTTCTAAAAATTAATCGCGACTTAATTCGCGAAAAAATCCCGCTCAGCGACCCGCGCACCCAACGCGCACGCGACGCCAAGAAAAAAATCCTCATGAAACAAGCGCGCGACTACCTCCCTTATCGCCTCGAATACCTCGCTAAGCTCCACGGCTACCAATACGACAAATGCCGCCTCTCCCACGCCGCCACGCGTTGGGGCAGTTGTTCCTCGAACCGCACGATTTCCCTCAATATCGGCCTTATGCAAGTTCCCGAAGTCCTTCGCGACTATGTCATTCTCCACGAACTCGCCCATTTGAACCACATGGACCATTCCGCCGCTTTTTGGGCCGAAGTCGCCACCCACGACCCCCGCTACAAAGACCACCGCAAAAAACTGAAAATGTTTAATCCCGGCGTCTAAAATAGTCAAAATAACATGCTAATGCTTGCGACATGCGGTTCGCATATTTTAAACTTCTAACATATGCAGCAATATTACCCAATTTTACAACCAAATAAAGATTTTCGTTTTACCGAAACTCTCACAATCACTAAAGGCCGTAGAGTCAAAAGATCCGCCGAAGTATTTCCGTCATCAACACAGCAAGAGCAGACGCAAGCATTCTTCAAGTATCGCGCAGAAGGCTATCAAACTAGCGAACTTTGTTCTGAGAAAATAGCTTCGGAGTTAGCGCATCTCTTAGGCTACCGGTGTGCACGTATCGAATTTGCAGTCGACGAAGATGATATGCCTGGTATCCTAAGTTTTCTTTTCACGAATTCTTCCATCCAACACATCGATGCTGTGGCTTTTTTAAAAGACGCCGTCGATGAAAAACCGAAAGATTTTTATCGATATAGCCACGTTCGAGCAAAGCTAGATGCTATGAACGAAACATTCTTTCCAGAGTTCGTCTCTATTCTTTTCTTTGATGCCTTGGTGGGTGAGGGAGATCGACATGAGGAGAATTGGGGAATCTGTGAAATTAAATCTCCAGGCACCAATGACAATGTGACGGAGACAAGGTATCGTATCTCGCCATTATATGATACTGGCGACTGTTTATTACGAGATTTTGCGGAGCCGTCATTTGCACAAAAATACTATGACGGCCCTTGCTCATTTGCAAGCTACATTACTCGTGCCAAAGCAATGCTGCGCGACGACAATGGAAAGAAATTTAATCATTTTAAGCTTATGGAGTTTCTAAATGACGAATTTCATGATATAATCAAAACAAATATCGAAAAACTTAAACAAGAATTAAAAGATGAAGTCATCAATAAAATCATCGAAAGTATACCAGAAGAGATGCTAACTACACAACATCGAGATTTTATCAAAGATTATATTAAAGAACGCCGAGATATCTTAATCGGCATGGAGAAATAATGAGCAAAGAATTATGGCTTATCTGGAAAGACCCCAGCACACGCCAACGCTACAAAATCGGATCACTCACACAAAGCTCCGACCTAACTTATACTTTCGCCTATACAAATCCAGAACTTGACGACGCAAAATCAGCTGGCTTTGAGGTTTTTCTCGGATTTAATAATTTAGAAGAAAAGTATCATAGCAAACATCTTTTCGTCAGCATCGCGTCTCGCCTTCCGAATCCAGCTCGCCCCGATTATTTGGCCATCCTGAACCGTTATAATCTTAGTGAAGACTCTACGGATTTCGAGATCTTACAAGCAACTCGTGGGCGCCTCATGACTGACACATATGAGTTCGTGCCGGCTTATGACCCTAATAAAATCGAATTCGATATTGCCGGAACACAACATAGTAAAGATATTGAGGAATGGAAACAGCTAGTTAGTATCAATGATGCACTAACCTTGCAACCGGAACCAGATAACCCTCGTGACC
>JAUNAO010000018.1 GCA_030527565.1 Candidatus Saccharimonadota bacterium | reverse complement strand
CGAATTGGGGCGCTTAAGGGATGACTAGATGTTGCACTTGGAGGTAGAATCCAGGACCAAAAACTTGACTTTTTTAAGCATATGTGCTATAATGAGAAGATATACCTATTCTTGTGGGGCTTCTGCGTTTGAAGGATGAACTAAAACATATTTCACTGCGCCCGAATACGTCCCCGCCGCTTGCGAACCTGCAGCATAAACCGCATACGAAGTCTGAAATGAAGACCCCTCTGTTTTATCCGTGCTGCTTGGTCTTGAAGCAACCATCGTATATGCAGAAGGCACCGCCTTAAAAGTATCAAATCCATTCTGAATTGTGACTGGATAAGTCCCAGGTACTGCTGAAACTTTCATCGCCCATGATGAGTTCTCTCCGGCTTCTGCGGTTCCGGTCGCAATTGAGAAACCATCCGGTCGAGACAGTATATTCTTTCCCATCTCCGAATCGGTATAGCCTACTGCATAAATCGCAAAACCATTCGCATCGTTACAAGTTGCCAAAATAGTCGTCGCCTCAATCTCCTGACGCGTCCCAGGCCCCAACTCTATCGCATAGTTAGAGGTTTCCGGCTCTAAGCTACAAGCAGAATTAACTGTTACCGTCGCACCAACCGACGATCCTTCCGCATCCGCTCCGTCCGCCGTCAACAATGCTCCTGACCCAAGCGTTAAAACAGTTAATATCCCTAGTGATAAATAATTGATTTTTTCTTTTAACATAGTGACCTTATTTTGGTTATATTTCTATCATAACACGCGCCAAAATAAAACACAAGCGTTTAAAAGTCAATTTTTCGTTTTTTCTTCCGTCGGAAAAACCCTACAATCGTCGTAATCAGCACCACAACCGTGAGCCCTGCTAAAACCATAAACCAAATTGGGCACATCAAAACCGTCTGCGTAACCTCTGAAGTCTTGCCAAGATACTCGACCTTCTGTGAAATCTGATAGACCCCAAGATCATTCATCCCGTCCACCATTCTCGTCGCGTATCTTGTCGTCCCCGGCATAATATATTCAACATAAGTATTCACATCGTCATTATCTTTCGGAAAAACCACCTCCCCGCTCCAAGCATCCTTCACGACAATTGTCGTAGTCGCCGCCTCGTGCACATTCCCATTATTCGTAAGCGTCGCGCTAATTTTTGCTGGGTTTTCAACCGAAAGCTCCGGAATGGAGTTCTCTAACACTGCGCCATCATGCACAGTCTCGCCATCAACCCTCGCGAAGAGCACACTTGCAATCTCGAACACATTCTCGATCTGAACGCTGCCGCTTTCATTTTCAGATTCCACCGATCTCACCGCCAACGCCGCATACTGACCGCCCGCCGGTGCCGTCTCCGGTACCGTAACCTTAAACTTTACTTCTCGAGTCTCATTTGGCTTTAAAGTCCCCTCTGGCTCCTCGATCGTAATCCACTCAATAATCTGTGAAGCGTTAGTCTGCGTCGAAAAATCCACCTGATATTCTTCGCCCATTACCCCATACGGCGTCACCGAAACAGAATACGAAAAATCTCTCTCCGCCCCGATCGGATTCACAACCGTGATCGACCCTTCATAAACTTCCCCCGCCACGAGCTCAATCGTCTGGCTCATTGGCAGAACCGTAAAAGTGCTCATTCGCCTCCTATTCTATCGATTTAATTTTTGCCGTTCCGTGTTCTAAGTGCAATAACCGCTGGTTGCGCGATCCACGATACTTCAAACTAAGGTCTCGCTCCTTCAAAATAAATCGCCCATCAATCAACGCGTCCAGAGATTTCAAAAATTCCATAAATTCCCCGCCCGCTTTCTCAATTTGCTCATAAGTAAAACCCGAGAAACTCCAAACATCCCAGCCAAGTTCGTTACGAACGTAGTCCGCAATCTCTTTGCAGGCTCTAGGTTGGACAAAAGGCTCTCCGCCACAAAATGTTAGCCCAGTTTGCCCAGGGAACTCGGCTAAGCGTTTCTTGATTTCGTCAATCTCGATTACAAACCCAGTCTCAAAATCCCAAGTTTCTGGATTTTGGCAACCCTTACAGTGATTCGGACAACCTTGTGTCCAAACCACCGCGCGCAAACCATCTCCATTCACAATATTATCGTGTTCGAGCGGTCCAGACAACCGGATCATGCCCTGAGGCGGCTGTTTTAGGGCCGCCTCGCGCATTAACTCGACTGCGTGAGCATCCCAGTCCACTATTTGTCTCCCGTGCAACTTTCACAAGTCGGCGCAACAACTTTTTCAAAAGCCGTATCGCCTTCAAGTCGTCCACAATGTGGGCAACGATCACCGGTAATAATCCCAGCAAATCCACAAACTGGATCGCGGTCGACTGGATGGTTAACCGAACCATAGCCAATTCCCGCGTCGTGCATCTTCCGAATCACTGATTCAAACGCTGCAAGGTTCTTTGATGGATCGCCATCAAGTTCAATATAAGTAATATGACCAGCGTTACAAAGATTATGATACGGCGCCTCAATCTCAATTTTCGAGAAGGCCGAAATTGGGTAATAAACTGGTACATGGAACGAGTTGGTGTAGAATTCACGATCCGTTACGCCCGCAATCTTGCCATATTCACGTCGGTCAATTTTCGTAAAGCGACCCGCGATGCCTTCTGCTGGTGTTCCGAGAAGCGAGAAGTTCAACTTATACTTCTTCGAGTACTCATCGCATTTCTCACGCATATGCGTAATGATATCAAGACCGAGCTCCCTAGCGTCCTCATCTTCACCATGATGTTTCCCAACCATCGCAACTAAGGTTTCCGCAAGACCAATAAACCCGATTGAAAGTGTGCCGTGTTTAATCACATCTCGCAAAGTATCATTTGGCCCTAATTTCTCTGACCCAAACCAGTTGCCCTGTCCCATCAAGAATGGGAAGTTGCGAACGTGTTGATTCGCTTGGAATTCAAAGCGCTCCAAGAGTTCATCTTTCGCAAGATCCATCTTTGCATCGAGCTCATCATAGAACCCATCCCAGTCAGCCTCTTTCCGCTCTTTTAATGCAATACCATGCTTAATACCGACTCGCACTAGGTTCACCGTCGTGAATGACAAGTTCCCGCGACCCGTGACAATCCCGTCAGACTCTGGGAAGATCGACGCAAACACTCGCGTTCGGCAGCCCATCGTTGCGATTTCAGTGCGATAATCACCCTTCTTATAGTATTTTAAGTTATATGGCGCATCGATAAAACAGAAATTCGGGAATAAGCGTTTTGCTGAAACTTCCATCGATCGCTTAAATAAATCGTAATTTGGATCATCTGGTTCGTAGTTAACGCCCGACTTAACCTTGAAAATCGAAATTGGGAAGATTGGTGTTTCGCCCTTGCCTAAGCCATTCTCGGTTGCGGTCAAAAGATGGTGTGAAACGAGTCGCCCAGCCGGCGTCGTATCGGTACCAAAGTTAATCGAAGTAAACGGCACCTGTGCGCCCGCACGCGAATGCATCGTATTAAGGTTATGTACGAACCCTTCCATCGCCTGCAAAGTCTCGCGGTCAACATCTTCATTTGACGCCTCAATCACCTCTTTCGGCCATTTCGCCTTCTTCAGCTTCTCATCATCACCAAAGTTAATATCTTCCTGAACTGTTAATTCAATTTTCTTGCCGGCAAATTTATTATATTTTTCCAAGTTTTTCTTCAGAGCCTTACGGAACGATTTATTGACACCCGGCGCCATTGCATAGTCAAAGTTCGGGATCGATTGTCCGCCATGCTGCTCGTTTTGGTTTGCCTGGAGAAGAATCGCCGCCAGCGCCCCGTATGAACTAATCGAATTTGGTGTTCGGAGATGCCCATGCCCAGTATTAAACCCGCCATTTTCAAACAACACGAATGGATCGCTCTGACAGCAAGTCAAAGTACCAGTCGCATAAAAATCTAAATCGTGAATATGAATGTCGCCGTTATCGTGCGCCGCCGCCATCTCGGCCGGCAACAGCAAAGTCTTCGTAAAGACTTTCGAACCTTCTGCGCCAAACTGGAGCATCTTGCCCATCGCCGAGTTGCCATCGACGTTTGCGTTTGAACGCTTAACATCTGAGTCTTCCGACGCATCGGCGTGCGAAATTGTTCGATAGATGTTCATAAGATCGGATTTTGCCTCACGAATGCGCGAGCGTTCTTGGCGATACTGGATATACTCACGCGCGGTCTTTTTGAAAGACGATTCAAGCAAAACTTCCTCAACAATATCCTGAATTTGTTCAACACTCGGCGTGCGCTTTGTGATTTTTTCTTCCGCTCTGGCTAAAACTTTTTCCGCGAGAGCTTTCGCGCGATCCGCCTTAAATTCCTCTGTCTTTAACCCTGCTTTTTCAATCGCCGCAACGATTTTTTCCGGGTTAAAGTTAACAATTTTCCCGTCCCTCTTTTTGATTTTTTTGAACATGAATTTTTTACCTCCTACATATTCACCATATTTAGCGTGTTAATATAACTATACACCACTAAATATGGATTTACAAGACCTTTATGTTAAAAAATAACCCATTTTGGGTTATTCTGAAAACTTCTTGGTGGGTCTTACTGGGCTCGAACCAGTGACCTTACGAATGTGAATCGTACGCTCTAGCCAGCTGAGCTAAAGACCCATAAAGTATGTTATAATTATAGCATGGATATTCAAAAACATAAAGATGAACTTTTAACCCTCGAGGATTTTTTGGCGCAACCTAACTCTTATGCCGATAAGGATTTTGCCGCGAAAAGCAAGCGCGCTGCCTTGCTCCGCGAAATCGTCGAGACCGATAATAAAATCCGGAAAGCGAAGGCTGACCTCTCTGATGCCGAAACTTTAGTAAACGACCCAGAGCTCGGCGAAATCGCCAAAGACGATATCATAAATCTAAAAACCTTAATCGAATCCGAATCCGCGAAGCTCGAAGAATTACTCATTCCTCGCGACCCCGAAGATGATAAACCGGCCATTTTCGAAATTCGTGCCGGCGCTGGCGGCGATGAGGCTTCCCTGTTTGCTGGCGAACTCGCCCGTATGTACCAGAAATACGCCGAAAATCACGGTCTAAAAGTTGAACAAATTTCCGAAAACCAGAACGAAGCCGGTGGAATTAAGGAAACAATTTTTAAAATTACCGGCGACGATGCTTATGGACTCTTAAAATTCGAAGGCGGCGTCCATCGCGTCCAGCGTGTCCCAGTCACCGAGTCGCAAGGTCGCGTCCATACTTCGACCGCAACTGTTGCCGTTCTTGCTGAAGCTGCCGAAGAAGATCTCGAAATTAAACAAGAAGATCTCCGCATTGATATTTATCGTGCTGGCGGTCATGGCGGCCAGGGCGTCAACACGACCGACTCCGCTGTCCGTATTACCCATCTCCCAACTGGCCTCGTTGTTGCCATGCAAGACGAACGTTCCCAGCAACAAAACCGCGTTAAGGCTCTTAACATTCTTCGTAGCCGCCTTCTTGAACGAAAAAAAGAAGAGGATTTGAAGAATGCTTCCGAAGCGCGAAAATCTTTGATCGGGACTGGTGATCGTTCTGAGAAAATCCGTACCTATAACTTCCCTCAGGATCGTGTCACCGACCACCGCATTCATTACTCTCGCAGCAATATCCCAGCCGTCATGGCCGGCGATATTGAAGATATTATTACCGAGCTTAAAAAACATGAGCGCAGCCTCCGAGAAAGTTAATTTCTACGGCTACGATTTTCTCGTCACGCCCGATGTTCTAATTCCGCGTCCCGAAACGGAGCAACTTATTGATGCTGTTTTGAATCTCGCCGGAGTCCCCTATCTCCCAGGCGTTAAGCCAGGCGAAAATCAGCTTGGACATAATCCTAAAATACTCGACGTCGGTACTGGTTCTGGTTGTATCGCTATCACTCTCGCATTGAGACTCCCGCATGCCGAAGTCCTTGCTGTCGATATTTCGAAAAAAGCCTTAAAAGTCGCTCGAAAAAACTTAAAAAATCTTAGTCCCGACATAAAAAAACATAAACCCGCTTTTTCCCCCTGTCAAAAAAATCATACTCCAAACATAAAGTTTCTTAGCTCAGACTTAATGAAGAATGTTGAGAACTTTACTCCCGACCTTATTGTTGCAAATTTGCCTTACGTTGATCGAAATTGGGACTGGCTCGATTCGAAATCTCTAAGCAAAGAACCCGAAATCGCTCTTTTTGCTGAAGACAAAGGCCTAAAACTAATCAAAGATCTTATTGACGAAGCCACGGACCACAAAATTAAATATCTAATTCTCGAAGCTGACCCTTGCCAACATCAAGATATCATAAATTACGCAAAAAACTATAAACTACTCGAAACTCGTGGATTTATCCTAATCTTCGTAAGCCTCTAGCGTAACATTAACCGCAATTTCTTTGCCTTCGCGAAGAACTGTAAGCTGCACCGTATCGCCAGGTTTATATTCCCCAACCAAAGACGACAATGACCCCGCCGCCCCAACCTTTATTCCATTTACCGCCGTAATAATATCTTTATCTAAAATCCCTGCTTTCGCTGCTGGACCACCAGCCATCACCGCCGTGTAAGACGACGAACTATAGACGTACATTCCTGAATTAACTGGTAAATCGTATTCTTTCGCGACCGCAGCTGTAATTTCAATTCCATAAACCCCAACATACGCCCTTCCAGCAACACCAGTCTCAACCAACTGTGCAAGCATTCCTTTAACGCTCGAAATCGGAATTGCAAACCCCATATTCTCCGCCGTCGAGGAGGTTGCCGTATTAATCCCGATTACTTCTCCGGCCGCATTAACCAATGGTCCACCTGAATTACCTGAATTAATCGCTGCGTCAGTCTGAATCATATCCGAAAGCGTCTCCGACATCGATCCAGTACTATCTGTCGCGACCAAACTTCGCCCCGTCCCCGAAATAATTCCTGAAGTGACAGTATTCTGATACTCTCCGAGCGCGTTCCCGATCGCAATCACCTGCTGCCCAACATTAATCGTTTTCGAATCACCCAAAGTTGCCGGCGTTAAACCGCTCGCATCGACCTTCACAAACGCAATATCATTCAAAGAATCCCGCGCAATAACTTTCGCATTTTCATATGTCGTCCCATCATCCGTCACCACATAAATCTTATTCGCGCCGTCAATCACATGTTTATTCGTTAAAATATACCCATTTTCCGACACAACGACTCCGGTCCCCGCCGATTCCGAATCATATGAACCGCGGTAACTTGAAGTTCTCGTCGAAGTCACGATCGAAACAACACTTGCCGAAACTTTCTCCGCTACATCCGCAATTGACCCCTCAACAAAATTCGCCGAATTTCCATCCGCACCCGAATTCAAAAAAGTAATCGGTGTTGAAGCCTTCACATAACTTAGATAACCTAAAACCAACCCGCCAGCCGACATCACTACCGCTAAAATCGCCAAAATCAACGCCAGAACATTCGCGCTAGAACCTTTTTTATTCTTTTTTGGGTCCGCGACGACCTCCGCTTCCCTAACTAAGTTTTCTGTTCCTTCCATCTGCCTCCTAATTTAGATATTAAACATTGGGTTACTAAACCACAGCACTAAAATCGCGATTAATCCCGCTCCAAACAACATCGGTCCGATATTGTCTTTAAATCGGAAATCATCTTGCAAACGGATCATCGCCTGTCTCGTATAGTTAAACAAGAAAGTAAAGATCGTTAAAATAATCGCCGCTTGCGGAATTCGAATGCCGGTTTCAATCGGCACGCTAAATTCATAAATAATTGCCCAAGAATGGCATAGCCACGTCACCTCCGCAAACACTAAACCGGAGATTAAGGTCGTTAAAGTATAATCCTTGCTGCTAGTTTGCGACAAAACATGTCGACTCGCCGCATAGCCAATCAAAAACGCTAGTAAAACTGCAAAAATCGCTTCGGTATTCGCCGTCATAATTGTTGTAGCCGAAATTCCAAGAAAAACCGCGCACAAAGATTGAACAAAAGTCGCATTCTCACTTGATAACGGCTTAATGAATAATAGCCAGACGATCGACAAAGCGATCAATACAAAATGTACCGGCATTAAAGTGTTGCCAGCATAAAATGACAACAAAACAACCGACAGCCCAACGATAAAATCAACGAGATTAGATTTAATATTTAGCCAAAGGTATCGGCTGCGAACCGCAAACACCCGCCACTTCGAAATTAAAACCAGCAAAATCCCGAGTACCGGACTGCTACTAAAAACCGTAATTAAAACCGACAACACCCCAAGCAAAATATTCAAAAATATATGTACTGCACTCGCCGTCAAATTGCGCGATTTGCGCGCTAAAACAAAATCTGCCATATACATATATTATATACCATTTCTTAAATTTAACTGAAATTTTAACTTAAAAACTTTTATGCTATAATCAAAGAATGCAAGCAACATTTTTCCAAAAACATCCACTCCTCAAAGATATCCTCGGTCTAGGCGGCTTTATCGTCGCGATTGTTGTCTGTACTATGCTTCTTAATACCTATATCTACCGCTCTTATAATGTCGTTGGCGGGAGCATGGAAACTACGCTCGAAGATTCTGATCGCGTCATCGTAAACCGCGCCGCAGTTTCTTGGGCACATTTTCTCGGGCAAGAATACATCCCAGAACGCGGGCAAATTATAGTTTTTGTCGATGAGGACGAGAAAAAAGTCGCTGAATTGAAGGCCGAGGGGGTTAAAAACCCAGTCACCTGCAACGTCCCAGACGGCAATAGCGACCATCCATATATTATCAAGCGGGTCATCGCCTTCCCGGGCGAACGCGTTACCGTAAAAGATGGTGTTATGAAAATTTATAATGAAGAACACCCAGAAGGCTTTGTTTATGACGAATTTTGGCAAACTTATGATGAAAACGGTTACCTTGTCGACGGCCCGAAGAAAAACACTTCCGGCGAAATTGATATTGTCGTCCCGGCTGGTGAAATCTTTGTCTCCGGTGATAATCGTGAAGGCTCAAACTCTCTTGATTCTCGCAACGGACTTGGTACTATTCCATTCTGCCGAATTATTGGTCCAGTCGCCCTTCGCCTCTTCCCATTCGACTCAATTCGAGCTTTCTAAATCTCACCAATCAATTTGACCGATTCGGATTCTGGTAATTCCTCGACGCCTTTCAGTTTCCGTTCGATTTGCCTTGAAGTTGTTTTCGCGGATTCAATTTTATTCGCCGACTCCTGCAACTTCTTTTGCACTCCTTCAAGAAGCTCCGAGAACTTTCCAAACTGAGCTTTAACTGCGCCGAGCGTTTGCCAAACCTCAGCCGACCTCTTTTCGATTGCAACCGTTCTAAAGCCCATCAAAAGTCCCGACAACATTACCGGCAAAGTCGATGGCGAGGCAATTGTGATATTAAATTTCTGTCGAATTTCGTCCGACAACCCTGCAATCCGAATAATTTCTGCATACAAAGATTCGGTCGGCACAAACATCACCCCAAAATCCGTCGTCTTCGGCGGATCAATATATTTTGTTGAGATTTTCTTCGCCTGTTCTTTAACGTCCGCTGCTAAAGCCTTTTGAAAAGTTAAAATCGCCGCCTTATCACCTTCCTCGTACGCCGCAACTAACCTCGAATAATTCTCGACTGGAAACTTCGAGTCAATCGGAAGATATACATCGGCCTCTTTCCCCGGCATTTTAACTGCAAATTCTACCCGATCATTCGACCCAGTCTTCGTAATGATATTTTCTTCGTACTGCGCCTTATTTAACGTATCCTCGATAATCGCTCCGAGCTGAACCTCGCCATAAATCCCTCGCGTCTTCACCCCCTCCATCACCTTTTTCAAATCCCCAACCCCAGTCGCAAGATTTTTCATCTCCCCAAGCCCCTGATAAACCTGCGTTAACTGCGTCGAAATCGACTTAAAACTTTCATTAAAACGTTTCTCGACCGACGATTTTAATTTCTCATCAACTGTCTCGCGCATTTCTTCGAGTTTTTTCTCATTCCCGCTTTGTAACCGTTCAAGATTTTCCGCAATCTCTTTTCGGTTCTCCCGGAAATTCCGGTCAATCGCTGGATTAATTTCTTTGACCTGACCTTCCATCCGTATTAATCGCTCTTCCATCGCCCGAAAATCCGCCGACGCTCGTTCCTTTGGCTTCCGAAAAATTAAGACCAGTAATAAGACAATAATCACCCCCATTAAAACACCTAAAAATATTTCCATAACTCTATTGTAGCACAAAACATAAAAAGTATGTTATGATGATAAAAAGGTCGGTGAGATGTTTAAAGAATATTACAGATTTATTAAAGATTATCTGAAATTAGCGGAAGTTAAGCCTCTTTATCAGGCTACTATTATCATTTCCGCCTTTTTCTACAAGGGTTTCGAAATTTTATTACCGTTTGTCGGCTCTTTAATTATCGAATATTTGACCGAGCAAAATTCCGAATTAACTTACCTTAGCCTCGCGGCCTTTATTGTTGTCTATATATTATATAATGCTACACTTTTCATTAACTATAAATTTTACGGTTATAATATGAACTTCGTTTACGACCGGTTAACTACAAAAGTTTTGAACAAACTTATCTCGGTCGATAACAATTTCACCCGCGTAATCGGTAAGGGGCGACTAATGAATTCGGTGAACTCCGACATTTGCGATCTTGGCGATATGAACGATCAGATTTCCGAGTTCCTAACTGGCATCATTCAAATCCTCGCCGTTCTTATCGTCGTCGCCTTTTATAATATCTGGGTTGCATTGATCTTTGTTGCTTTTGCTATCGCCTACATCGCTACGCGCAATTACGCCGATCGCAAAATTAACTTTTATCACAACAAGGTCGTTGCGGTCGACGATAAATATAGTAATCTTTTAACTCAAGTCGTTTCTGGGCTCCAAGAAATTAAAACTTTTAATATGCTCCCGAAACTCGCCCAAAAACTCCATGCTAACCAAACTAAATTCACGAAATTTTATGGCAAGAAACGCGATTATTATACGCTCCGCGACAACGACGTTGCTTATATTACTTATATTTTTCGTTTCCTATTGTATCTATTTTTAATTTTCCTAATCGCGGGCGGTCAAATCAACATTTCCGTTTTCGTCCTTATGATTTCGTATCATGTTAACCTCGTCAACTACATTAACGATTTTATCGATTCAACGACTTCAATTCGCGAGAATAGCACTGCCGTTCGCCGTATTAACGATATTCTAAATTATAATTCAGAGGCAATTGACTTTGGAGTTATCGATGCGAACGATATTCATGGCATCTTGGAACTTAAAAATGTTGACCTTGAACTTAAAGGTGCTAAGATTTTGAAAAATATTAATCTAAAAATTGACCACAACGAAGTTGTCGCAATTGTCGGCGAAGCCGGTAGCGGGAAAACCATGCTACTAAATTTAATCTTGCGACTTTTTAAACCAACTCGCGGCAAAATCACTTTGGACAATATCGACATCTTCGATTTTAGCAAGAATATCTACTCAAGTAATGTCTCAGTCGCGAATCAAAAACCATTCATTTTCAACATGAGTATTCGTCGAAACCTTGACTTCGTTGATACTGATATTAAGAACCAGATCGAGGCCTGCAAGAAGGCCGGCATTCATGAATTTATTGAAACTCTTCCAGACGGCTACAATACAATTCTCCGCGAGAACGGTAGTAACATTTCCGGCGGACAAAAACAGATGATCTCAATCGCCCGTACTATTCTTTCTGAGGCCGAAGTTCTTTTGCTTGATGATATTACAACTTCGCTCGACCCAGATACCGCGAAATTAGTTCCGCGCCTAATCAATAATCTTAAAAAAGATCATACTATTGTTATGATTACGAAAAAACCGGAACTAATGAGAGAAGCGGACCGTATTGTTGTCCTGAAAGAAGGCAAAATTAATGATGTCGGCACCCATAAACAGTTAATCGCGCGCAATGAGATCTATCAAATGCTACAATCACGCAAATCGCCAAGTAAAGCCGGAGTATTCAACAATGTTTAAACGTTATTAT
>JAUNAO010000056.1 GCA_030527565.1 Candidatus Saccharimonadota bacterium | reverse complement strand
CTAGACCTTTTGCGTCTGCATATTTTTCCGCAATTACACCCATCACCCGCGAAATACCAATTCCGTAACAGCCCATATAAACCGTCTTCGTTTCGTTTTTCTCATCCGTGTATTTTAATTCCAAAGGCTCCGAGAACTTAAACATCAACTTAAAAATGTTACCAACTTCCGCTGCTCGTATTTCGGAAAATTCTTCACGCTTTTTACCAAATTCCGCTAAGACCTCATCCGTAAAGACTTCCTTATTAAAAACTAACGAACGATCATCGTTATAATAAACCGTATCTTCGCCAACCGGCAAGAAAGTTTGGTATTCGTGTGAATACTTTGAGAAAATCCCACCAGACGCAAACGCCTCAAAAGTCGAATCACCAAGCCCCAGTCGCTCAAAAATCTTTGCGTACGCCCCCTCTACTTCAGCATAGAACTTGTTCAGATCCTCCTCCGTAGTATGGAAACTGTAAAGGTCTTTCATCAAGAACTCGCGCCCACGCATAATCCCCGACTTTGCCCGCTTTTCATTGCGGAATTTAGTCTGGAATTGATAGACTGCGAGCGGCAGGTCTTTATAGCTCGAAATATAAGTCTTCAACATTTCGACCATCGGCTCTTCGTGCGTTGGGGCAAGCCCGAGCGTTCCGCCAGCCGCAAGTTCGGTCTTAAACCAAATATCAACTTCCGCGTCGCTAAAACGTCCAGTTTTTTCCCAAGGTTCCGGATTCTGCAAAGTAGACATTAAAACTTCTTCGCACCCAATCGCATTTAATTCTTCGCGCACAACATTTTTAATTTTTTCGAGCACTTTTATACCCAAGGGGAGATAATCATAGACCCCAGCCATTCCTTTATGAATATACCCAGCCCGCGTCAAAAGCGCGCCATTCGCCGCCGTTTCATCTTTCGGCGCTTCGCGTAAAGTCTTGATAAAAGTTTTCGTCATTCTCATGATATTTATTATATCATAAGATAAGAAATAGTCTATCCTCTAATTATATCACACTTATTCTAAAAAGTCAATATGTTTATGCTATTCCGAGCACGTATACGAGATAAAACGCTACTCCATTCTTTATCATATGCGTCAAAATACTCGCATAAATCGTCCCCGTAATTTCCCGAAGCCCGCACAAGACAACCGACAGCGCAAACACATTCACCGCGACATTCCACTGGAAATGCACCAATCCAAACAATGCCGAAACCAGCAAAATCGAAACTAAAATCCCAACTTTCTCCGACATTCTGCCTGTAAACTTCTCGCGCAGTTTCCCGTACAGCCAACCTCGAAAAATTATTTCTTCCGCAATCGGCGCAATTACTACGAGCGTAAAGAATGCAACGATTCTCTCCCAGCTACTCATATAAACGCTAAAACCAGTATTTTGAACTTGATCCGCGTCGAACCCAGGTATCATGCTAAACAAATTAACTAGTAATGCGGCAAAGAACGTCGCCACAACAAAACCAACTAGCGCCAGCCCAATGTCTGTCCAAGTCGGGGTCTCGTTAAGTCCCAGCTCGACTCGGTCTGTCTTCCATTTTTTAAACAACTTAATCGGCACTAAAATTATCAAAAGTAACGCTACGACATAAGACAATGCGGAATAAATTGCCGTCGCGACCGTCGTCGAAAAACCTTCTTTTCCTAAAATCCAAAGCATCAAGTATCCGACAACAAGTTGCGATACGACTACGGCCGAAAACACCCAAATCATCATCGCGAAAACGCTACCTAAAAATTTCAACTTACCGCCCGTCTTTTTCATCTCGCAATCCTCACAACATCCAAAATTGTCACGATAAACATTAAAGCAAGTAGCACCATAAACGCCCGCGAAACAATTTTTTCTTCCATTTCTTTTGTTAATTTCTTTTTGCGTAATTTAAAAATTGCGATTAAAAGCCAACGCCCGCCATCCAAAGCCGGAATCGGCAAAACATTCATACAGGCTAACGAAATCGAAATTAAAGCCGTGAGAAATGCTAGATTCGTCGGCCCCGCAGCCGTAAAGCTTGGGAACAAAACCCCAATTATCCCCACCGGCCCAGACACAGAATCCCCAACTTCCGAAATTGTTTCCCGTCCCTCATCCCGCACCGAAGAATCAAACGACAACTGCGAGAAAACTCCCGAAACTAAATTTCCAATCATTTGTCCAACGCCCGCAAAAGTCTGTCCAGTCATCTGTAAAGTCAGTCCAGCCCCAACGATC
>JAUNAO010000055.1 GCA_030527565.1 Candidatus Saccharimonadota bacterium | reverse complement strand
CTTTTGCGAAAGCGGCCGTTCCCACCATCGTCAAAACCCCAAGCAAAATCGCCATTGGCAAGGCCTCTTCCGGACCAGTCTGCGTAATCGTCGTCACAGTTTCGGCTGGCAAAGTAACTTCTTCTTCGGTCGTCTCCTCGGTCGTAATTGTCCCAAGCGCCGAATTTCCCGCGTCCGTAACCTCTTCAACTGGCGTCTCGCCTTCGATTATAAACTCGGCATTCTCGCCCTCGGCAACTTCCCCGCCGTCATTCCGCGTTGTCGCGACAACGATAATCGCCGTCACTAACACTAAAATTAATACCGTTACCGCCACCGCAATCGAAATCACCTTGCGGCGAGACTTCTTCTCCACCTCATCATAGTTATAATAACTCATAAAAAACTCCTATACCCTAATTATAGCACACTTTCGCTAAAAAATCAACCCCCGCCCCATTTATTTTACATAAACGGAAATATGTGATGCAGCATAAGCATTAGATTTTTGAAGCTCCAAACCAGGCAATTCCGGCGCCTCGCCCGGATGCGACAAAACAAACACCCCTCCAGTCTTCACAAAACTCGTCAAATAAATCACTTCATCAATCTTAAAATCGTTATATGGCGGATCCGCAATTACAACACCAAACCGTCGTTCACTCTGAAAACTCCCAACCGACCCCTGGAAAATCTCCGCATCTTCGAGTAACTCTAGTCGCCCTAAATTCTCCCGAATCACCTCGACCGCCCGTGGCGCCTTCTCTATAAAAATCACATGCCTCGCCCCGCGGCTCATCGCTTCAATCCCTAGTGCCCCCGACCCCGCATACGCATCTAAAATCTCCGCCCGCATCGTTTCTGCCGAAATCATATTAAACAGCGCCAATTTCTCTCGCGATCCCATCGGATGTGTCCCTCCGCCCGGCGTAGATAATTTCCGCCCCCGTAAAAACCCCGCCGCGACCCGCGTCTCGCCCCCCGAGCCCTTATTTTTCTTGAAAACCTTCATTAATTTAATGTCGTTAGCTGTTGATATTTTTTAATCCCCGCCATTAATTCCTTATATTCTAACATATTTTGTTCATTTTGTAAAAACTTATCTACATCCGCCCCCGCCCGATGGACCAACTTTGTATCTGTAAGCGTCGCAATCCGAAGATCTAAGGCTCCATGCTGCAACGAACCGTAAATCTCCCCCGGTCCGCGCAACTTCAAATCAACTTCCGACAAATAAAACCCATCTGTCGATTTCTCGAGCTCGCGAAGTCGGCGGGACGGCCGTGTATTTCCCGAAGTTAGGAGATAACAAAACCCCGCCTCGCTCCCTCGCCCGACGCGTCCCCGGAGCTGGTGTAGCTGTGCTAAACCATAACTTTCCGCATTCTCAATCACCATTAAATTTGCATTCGGCACATCAACCCCAACCTCAACCACCGTCGTCGAAACTAGAACCTGAATCTTCCCCGTCGCAAATCGCTCCATCACTTCGTCTTTCTCTGCCGGCTTCATTTTTCCATGCAGAAATTCAATCGTGAGCTCCGGAAATACCTCCCGCAACTTTTTCGTTCGCGTTTTTACCGAAGTTACTTCGCTCCCAGTTTCCTCAATCGCCTTCGAAATCCAATAAACCTGCTGCCCCTTCCCAATAATTTCCCGAATCTTCGGATAGAGCCCCTCTTTCGTAGCGGTTTCCGGCAAAATCGCCGTCGTAATTGGCTGGCGCCCTTTCGGGAGCTCCCCTAAAATCGAAACATCAAGATCCCCAAACACCGTTAGTTGTAAAGACCGTGGGATCGGTGTCGCAGTCATCATTAAAAGATGTGGTGCTTTGCCCGCCGGCGACTTCAAGACCAGCTTTTGCCTCTGGTTGACCCCAAATCGATGTTGCTCATCAATAATCACAAGCGACAAATTCTTAAATTCCGTATCATCCGTCAAAAGTGCATGTGTCCCAATCACGACCCGGACCTCACCCCGAGTAGTCCGCCGCTTTAATTCGGCCTTTCCCTTCGTCGCCCCGGTCAACAGTTCAACCGATATCCCGAACCGCCCAAGTAGTTCGCTTAATTTTTCATAATGCTGCTTCGCCAAAATCGCCGTCGGGGCAAGAAACGCAACCTGCCCACCGGCTAAAACCGCCCCATACGCCGCCATTGCCGCAACCATCGTCTTCCCTGACCCAACATCCCCCTGTAAAAGTCGGTTCATTGGCTGATCAGACTCCATATTCTGAT
>JAUNAO010000054.1 GCA_030527565.1 Candidatus Saccharimonadota bacterium | reverse complement strand
CCTATCTTTGTATACCGTGAGCATTTCCGGATTCGCCTCGACATACGGCATGAGCCAACTCTTCAAATCCTCAACTTCGCCAGTCGTATTCTCGCTGTAGTCTAAAATCACTTTCCTAGTCGGCAAAAACGGTGACACAACAGTCTCCGCGCCACTTTCAGAGTCTTTTTGTACCGATTCCTCGAAATACTCCAACCTCTCCGGCGACTTACCATTAAAATCATGTACTGAATTTGTGATAATTAGATGACTTTCCGCTCGTGTCATCGCGACATAAAGAATCCTCAGTTTCTCGCCATCTGTCGTTCCGGTATGCCTAATCTGGGCCAGATTTTTTGGCAATGTAAGCAAATTATTATTCCCTTTGCCCTTCCCCCAAGCCATATGATCCGCCGAAATCAGAAAAACATATTCAAACTCGAGTCCCTTAGCACGGTGCGCCGTCAAAACCTGCACAGCCTCATCCGCATCCCGATAAGGCGATACCGCGGTCAGCATCATCTCGGCCTCCTCATAATCGTCGACCAGCCGAACAAGATCTTTGGCATAAACTGTCTTCTCACCAAAATGCTTCCGCACCTTGCCCATCAAAGCTGCTAGATTTTCATAAAATCGGAACTTTTCATATTCTTCGAGTTGGTCGACCTTCATTACCGCAACTAATCTTTGCATCATCACCTCAAGCGGTTCCACAAAAGATTTTTGTACTAAAACTGCCAGAAATTCTGCCACTCCCTTTACTTTTTCGCTGTCCGAAGCAAGCAATGTCTCAAAAATTGGCCGGTGTTCGGATCTAGCCAATCCAACCGCTCGAATCACCTCAAGCATCGGCAGCTCGAAAAACGAAAAGGCTAAAACCTCCAAAATTGAAACCGACAGTCTTTTGTCCTCCGCAACTTCCGAAATCAGTCTAAAAATCGTTAAAATTTGATGGATGCGTTCATCTTCCAACAAATTATCCCTTTTATCATACGCAATCTTAACTTCCGGATATTTTTTCAAAAACGGCAGAAGTGGCGTGAAATACTTTGTTTTATAGGAGATGATCGCTATTTTACTTTGTGGCACACCGGATCGCACTAAACCTGCAATTTCCCTCGCCACAAATCCAAACTCCGCGTCCGAAGACAAAAATTCTCGCCGAATGATCTGGCTTGTTTTTGGCGCTGGTTTGTGCGCGATCAACTTTTTGTCCGCAACAAATCGATCCTCTGCTTGCCGAATCACTGCCGACGAGAAATCCAAAATTTCCTGCGTACTTCGATAATTTTCTTCAAGCGCGACAACTTTAGCATTATAATGATCTCGAAAATCCGCTAAATTCGTCGCCAGCGCACCCTGAAATTCATAAATCGCCTGATCATCATCTCCCACCGCCATGATTAACGGCTTCTCATAATCCGTTAAAAGTTTCACAATCGCAAACTGTGATGGATTCGTATCCTGAAACTCATCCAACATTAAATACTGATACCGCTCCGAAAGTGTTAATTGAAATCCTTTATCTTCCGTGAGCACCCGAATCGCCTCTTGGATCATGTCGTCAAAGTCAAACAGCCCTTCTTGTCTCAAAACTTCCTGGTATCTTTCCATCACCCGCGCGATGCTCGCCAGTTTTTTATTTGCAACCCGATCCCGAACCCTAAATTTTCCATTTTCGTCTTTTTCGAAAAACTTATCTTTCCACGCCGAAAGTGGTTTCATTTTCTTCATTTCATCGGCTTCATGTATTGCTGCTTCAAGCTCCCGCGCCATTCCAACAATCGAACGTTCAACTCGCCCTAAAATCGGCTCGAGGCTGGTAAAATTCTCCAAAATCTCATAAATCGGTCGGTAAACCGAATCTACCGTGTCCGGATATTTTCCCCTCGCCGGCAATTCCATCAAAATCGGCGAAATCGCCTCGCCGAGAACTGAAGAATCTTCAATATTCTGTTTCGCAACCGTCGCGAGGTCCGCCGCCGAAAGACCCGCCGCCTTCGCGTCCGAAATTACCGCCACAATATCCTTGACATTGTCTCCATGCAAAATATCCGTCCCCGGAAGCGCATCCCGAATTTCTTTCACAATCTTAAATTGCATCACTTCATCAATCGAACTATCCAAATTCCGGTCATAATCCGTCGCATAATTTCGATATTGGGCCAAAATATTCTGTCCAAACGCATGATAAGTCCCGATATTGACCTTTAACCCATCTTTCCCAACAATCGATTTTAACCGCTCGCGCATATTCGCCGCGCCAGTTTCCGTAAATGTTAAACACAAAATATTTTCCGGATTTGTGTCCGTATTCTGTAATATATACGCCACTTTTTCACTCAGAAGCTGCGTTTTTCCCGTCCCAGGGCCCGCCAACACCAAGAGCGGCCCCTCTA
>JAUNAO010000017.1 GCA_030527565.1 Candidatus Saccharimonadota bacterium | reverse complement strand
GGGCTGATGCTCGCCGGATATAAAATTAAGAAAATTGCGTTTTTCGTGATTTGGTTCGTGATTGGCTGGACCTTGATGGAGTATTTGATGCCGATTATCAATTCGGCGGTGGCGGAAATTGCGGCGAACGGGATGATGCAGTGGCTGTTGCCGCTTTGTGGTGGGCTGATTGTTGCGCTGCTCGGTTTTTCGATTGAAAAGTTATGTGTTGGCGGGATCTGTTTTGGGCTAGTCGTGATGATTACGGCGCAATATTTCGGAACGGAAATTCAGACTCTAATTATTGGTGCGATTCTTGGCGTTGTTGCGGCGGGGTTAGCGGTGACGCTGATGAAGCCAGCGATCATTGTTGCGACCTCGGTAGCTGGGGCGTATTTGACGACGATGTCATTGATTTCTATCTTCCCGGAGATTAGCGAGCAGGTGTTTTATTGGCCGATGCTGATTGGCGGAAGTGTGATTGGGTCGGTTTTTCAGTTTTTGACAACGAGAAGAGATTAGAAAAAGAACCCCTGCAGGGGTTCTTTTTTATTGTCCGGCGGGGATGTGTTCGAGCTGTTTAAAAATCCAGTTGCCGTTGCCACCGAAGCTAAAAGTATAGCGATAGGTGCCCAACTTATCAAGATAATCGTCTATTGAAAAATATTCGGTGTAGACTTTATTATATCCATCCACGCCACCGTCTTCAAAGTAATTTCCCCAATTATCCCGATCGTTTTTGCCGGGGATGCATACATCATCAATCCAAGTCCAGGTATCGTCTGCAGTCCAAATAGTTAAGCAAACTGGACTTTCTGGGGCGGTAAGGCGAACTGCTTTTTCGTCAATATATAGCTCTTTTTTAGTAGTGTCTATCTTGGTCGCTACGATTTTGCTCACATACTCTGGTACGAGATAAGATTGCTGGGCGTTATTTTCAGATACGATATTATATTCTGGATGGACTATCGCAAGCAGTCCTTCTGCTTCTTCCTCTGAGACGCCATCTGGAATGATTGAAGCTGTCTCTTCGGCGGTCTGATCAGTATCGTTTTGGCCGTGGTTATGGTTGTCGTTGCCTGAGATGAGTAAATATGCTATTGCTCCACTAAGCGCAAGGACAATGAGACAAAGAATAGCAACAGTGACTTTATAAGCTCTATTCTGTTTTTTAAGAGCTGACATCTGCGGGAATCGCGGTGCGGTTTCTTCGATAAGTTTTTCAGTTAAGTTTTGTTCGAATTCTGGTTTCATGGTTGTCTCTCCTTCTTTTTTATTGTCCGGCGGGGATACGTTCGATTTTAGAGAGAGCCCAACCGGAAGAGCCGTTGTCGACGAAAGTGTATTTGTAGGTGTCTAACTTGTTGAGTAGCTCTTCACCCAAAATTACTTTTAAATCTGCATTATACGGAAGCCCCATATCGAGTCCAGCCTCTGGGTCCGACACCCTAGCCACTAATCGTTTCTTGTCTGGAGTGTAAACCAATACGTCGTCTCCATCACACCAATAGGTACTCACCCCATCATAGCAATAATCACTATAGTAAAACGGTCCTTCGGAGTAAACAGCTTTTTCACTAATTTCTAGGGTTTTTAGACCATCGGTTTCTTTCTCCTCAAAGTCGATAATTTCGTGGACCCAGCCGAGGCCGCCGTCGCCAGTTCCGCCGGGCATACATATATAGCCTCCAACTTCATATCGGAAATCTTCCTCTAAGGTATTGACCGTATAATATCGCAATCCTAGGTCTCCTGATAATAAAGTTTTGGCATAGGATAAAATATCGGATTCTGGAATAAAATTATTATCGCATTTGTTGTCCATTTCCAACTCATCGCCGAAATTCCTCAAAATAGTAGCCAGCAAGAACCGGTTTGAAAAATCTGGAGCTGAGAGACTACCAGAAATATTATAAATATAGCTAGAAACTTCAAACCGAGTTGCGTCTGTGTATGAGTCCTTATTTTCGTAATCATTGCTGTCTAAGTCGTCAATATAAGTATATAAATCCGAGTGATATTTCCTGATAAGTGCGAGCTCCCTCGATTCGGTCTCTTCTTCTGAGCCTGTTTCATCATCTTCTGGGATTTCGATTTCTAGTTCAGGCACGTCATCGATCGAAATTTCGGTTTCTTGCTCTTGATCGGTTGAGCCATTATCACCAGTTGAGCCACCCTGATTGGAGAGAATAAGAAAAATCACGAGGCCAATTAGCGCAACCACGGCAATGCTCGAGACGATAATTACTGGCGCGAGCCATTTTTTCTTTTTCGGCGAAGGATTTGGTGCTGCTGGAATCTGGCTTCCAGCAACTGGGGTTTCTATTGGCGGTTGATTATATAAGTTCTGATTATCCATATCTATATATTACCCCCCCCCGCTCGAAGTCAATAGCGTAAGCGGGAAGTTTTCGAGGCCAACATCTTGATTTTTTAGGAAAAGTGTGCTATAATGGAGAGAGTTACCAAAGACAGTAGCGGGGAGACCTTAATTATGCTACCGAGGCAAATTCTTGTATATTTGGTGACGCTGTTTAACAACTAGCTAACCTAATAAATTTTAACCAAAGGAACTTTTTATGGCAATTTCAAAAGATAAAAAGAACACATTGGTTGCAGATCTTACCGAACTTCTTAATAATTCGAAGATGGTCGTCTACGCGAAATACGAAGGCTTGACCGTAAAGGAACTTGAGGAACTTCGACATATCGCGCGCGAGTCTGGCATTAAAATCAAGATCGTTAAGAACCGGTTAGTCAAGGTTGCGATGAAAGAAATCGCGGCTTACAAAGATACCGATACTGACGCTCTTGCTGGGCAGTTACTTTATGCGCTTGGCACGGACGAGGATTTCGACGCGGCTAAGGTTCTCGCAAAATTTGCGAAAACTCACGCAAAGATGGAACTCGTTGGTGGTTTCAACGCAGAAGGTGCAGCACTTTCGAAAGAAGAAGTCACGACGCTTGGTTCGCTCCCAACGAAGAACGAACTCATCGCACAGGTTGTCGACACGTTGTTGTCTGGCATCAATGGCATCGTTTCGGGGCTCGAAAAACACGCAGAAGAAGCAACCGCTTAATTTATATCGGTACTTATATCGGTCAATATATCGGTATTTGTAGCGAAAATTATATACTAGAAAGGAAAATATATGGCAACTGATATCAAAAAGTTGGCTGAAGAGCTTGTCAATATGACCGTGCTCGAAGTTAACGAACTTAAAACTTTGCTTAAAGATGAATATGGCATTGAGCCTGCTGCAGCTGTTGTGGCTGTTGCTGGTGGCGATGCGGCTGGCGCTGATGAAGGTAAGGCAGAATATGATGTCGTCCTTAAAGATGCTGGCGCACAGAAGATTGCAGTCATTAAGGCTGTTAAAGAGGCTACTGGACTTGGTCTCGGCGAAGCAAAAGCTATCGTTGATGGCGCTCCAGCAACCGTAAAAGAAAAAGTCGCAAAGGCTGACGCTGAAGCGATGAAAAAAGCTCTCGAAGAAGCTGGTGCTACTGTCGAGCTCGCTTAATTATAGATAGTTAGCTAGTTGTTTTAATATGACGGTCTCTCGGCCGTCATATTTTGTGGCTTAAGTTCATGTAAAAATTACAACACTTTTGCGGTGACCGATGTTTTTGCGGTGGAAAACTTTTGCTAAAAAGCCTTGACTTTAAGGGCGGGCGGGTATAATATAATATTAATACTATATTTAGACAGGATGCGAGGTGATGTCTGAAATACCAGAAAAACAAATAAAAAGATTGAGGGGGTTAATTTCCGAGGCTGAAACGAGTTTGGCGGCCGCGAAGGAACTTTTAGTGTCGATTTTGGGCGACGGCGAAACAATTACAGCGCCTAGAGAAACGATTGTTTCGGGTCCAGAAGGCAAAGTGATCGAGGGGATTTTCGATGGGCAGATTATGATTGGTCCGGATGGGAAGAATTATCCGGTGCCGGCGAACTATGCTTCGAAGTCGAAGTTGGTTGAAGGCGATATTATGAAGTTGACGATTACCGATGATGGGAAGTTTTTGTATAAGCAAATCGGTCCGGTTGAGCGAAAGACAGTGATTGGGACGCTAGTTTATCATGATGATAAGTATTATGTCGAGGTTGCGGGGCGTGAATATCAGATTTTGTACGCGTCGGTGACTTATTTCCGGCTTCGAAACGGCTCGCAAGTTTCGGTTGTGATTCCAGCAAACAATGATGAGGCGACTTGGGCGGCCGTTGAAGCAGCTTTGTAATGGCGAAAGCATTATATCGAAAATATAGACCTTGCAAGCTCTCTGATGTTGTTGGGCAGGAGCAAGTGACGGATGTTTTGTCTCGCTCGCTCGAACAGGGGAAGGTTTCGCATGCGTATTTATTTATCGGGCCGCGCGGAACGGGAAAAACTTCGGTAGCGCGAATTTTTGCGCATGAGATTAATAAGTTTGCCTATGAACTGGAAGATGATTATATTGACATTATTGAGATTGATGGGGCGTCGAATAACGGGGTGGATGATGTTAGAGAGCTGCGCGAGAAGGCGGCGATTGCGCCAACTGAGGGGAAATATAAGATTTATATTATTGACGAAGTTCATATGCTGACAACGCCGGCGTTCAATGCGCTGCTTAAGACACTCGAGGAGCCGCCGGAGCACGTGATTTTTATTATGGCAACGACCGATGCGCATAAAGTTCCGGTTACGATTACGTCGCGGACGCAGACTTACAGTTTTAAATTAGCGGACGCTGAGGTAATGGCGCGGTTTTTGCGAAAGGTGGCGGACTCCGAGGGGATTAAGATTGAGGACGAGGCAATTAGCGCGATCGCGAAGCGCGGGGGTGGGTCGTTCCGAGATTCGCTGTCGTTGCTCGATCAGATTTCAACGCTGTCTACGGATTTGATTACGGTGAAGATGGTTGAAGAAGCGATGGGGCTGCCGGAGGATCGAAAAATTAAGACTTTGTTATCCGAATGCTTGGGTGGCGATCTTGCGAAGATTACGGCGGCGATGCGAGAGCTTTTAGCGGCTGGGGTTGGACCGAAAATTATTGCCGAGGAGATGGTTTTAGCGATTTTAGCAGATCCACAACCGGAGAGCCTAGGTCTGTTAGAGGGTCTCGCAGAAGTGAAGGCGCCATTTGAAGAGGCAAAATTATTGGTGGCGTTATCGAAGGGAGTGAAAGCGCCGGTCGTAAAGAAAGTTGTTGAAGCAACTTGCACGCAAAACGTGGAGGTTCGGTCTGGCGATTTTAATTTTGCCGAGTTTTGTGAGAAGGTAAAAACCTTGAATGATGCGGTGGCGACGCAGGTGAAAAAATGTCTGCACCAGGTAGCTGGGGATGAATTGTTATTGTTCCCGGATAAAAAAATTACGCGTTCGATTTTAGCGCGTGATAATAATAAGAAAATTTTGATTGATGCGGCGGGCGGGTTAAAGGTTGTTTTAAAGGAAGTCGGGGAAATGCCGGCAGGAGCCAAGAAAGATGAGTTGCTCGCGAAAATTTCTGATATAATGGGAGGTAAGGTACAGAATGATGGAGGAGAGAACCCGTTCTAATAATGGAGGTCGGATTCCGCCGCAAGATATCGTGGCGGAAAAGTCGCTGCTTGGCGCGATTATGTTGTCTGACGCAATTTTGCCGGAGATTTTGACGGTTATTCGGTCGGGAGATTTTTACGAAAAACGACACCAGATGATTTTTCAGGCGATGGCGGATCTTTATGACCAGCATAAACCGGTCGATTTGTTGACTTTGACGGCCGAGTTGAAAACGAAGAAACAGCTAAAAGAGGTTGGTGGGGCGCCATATCTGACCGAGCTGTCGAATTTTGTGCCAGCGGCCTCACATGCGAAGGCCTATGCGGAGATTATTGAAAAAACCTCGACGCGGAGGAAATTAATTCGGGCGGGAACAGAGATTGCGGAGAAGGCTTACGAGGACGATGCAGAAGCGTCGGAGTTGATTGGGAAAGCCGAGCGGCAGCTGTTTGAAGTTTCGGACAAGATTATCAAGAGCGACTATACGGCGATGGAAGATTTACTCGCGGATGCGTTTGACCGAATTGAAGAACTCCACAAAAATAAAGGGGCGCTTCGGGGCCTCAAAACTGGTTTCCGAGATCTTGATAAAAAGACGGCGGGGTTACATAAAGGCGATCTTGTAATTATCGGTGCGCGCCCGGCGATGGGTAAGACGACTTTTGCGCAGAACTTGGCGTATAATATCGCGAGTATTAATAATAAAGGTGTTTTGTTTTTTTCAATGGAGATGGCGGCGAATGAGATCGTTGACCGTATGATTTCGGATGTGTCTGGTGTTGATAACTGGAAAATGCGGACGGGGAACTTGTCGGATGAGGAATTTCAGAGAATTGGTGATGCGTTGGGTGAAATGGACGAAATTCCGATCTATATTGACGATACGAGCTCAATGACGATTGTTGAGCTCCGCAATAAGGCGCGACGGGCGATGCATGATCATGATATTGGGATTGTGATTGTTGACTATTTGCAGTTGATTCAGGGTTCGGACCGTTATAAAGGCAACCGTGTACAGGAAGTCACGGAAATTTCGCGCGGATTAAAGATTTTGGCGCGCGAATTAAAGATTCCGGTAGTCGCCTTAGCACAGCTTTCGCGTAATGTGACGGGGCGAGACGATCCGCGACCGGTTTTGTCTGACCTTCGTGAGTCCGGTTCGATCGAGCAAGACGCCGACCTTGTGATGTTTTTGCATCGACCAGATTATTATCGGCAGAATGATGATAACTACGAAGAAACTCATATTACTGAGCTTTTGGTTGCGAAGCATCGTCATGGTGCGGTTGGGAAAATTGAATTATACTTCCACCCAGAGTTACTGCGTTTTATGTCGCTTGATAAAACTCATGAATAAATGTATAATGGTTTTGTGAAGAAAATTGTTATTTCTAAACTTTTTTTATACCGCTACCGGTTTACAATTGGCTACTGTTTGCTCGGGCTAGCATTTATTGCGTTATTGTTCGGCCTGCCGCTAATTTCGCAGACTGGGTTGTCTGATGCGGAAATTGCGTCGGCGACTGGATCATACTATCTTAGTTTTGATGCGGTACCGAATGGAGACTTAATTGATTTACCTTATCGATTATTACAGAAGGTTTCGATCATGATTTTTGGGCTTTCGGCATACGCAATCAAATTGCCGAGTATTATTATCGGGCTGTTTTTAGGACTACTTTTAATTTTGCTTTTGAACCGCTGGTTTAAGAGTAATGTTTCTTTGCTCGCGTCGTGTCTTGTTGTGTTGTCAACGCCGTTTTTATTCTTAGCTGGTTCGGGAACGCCGCTAATTATGTTAGTTTTTTGGCCAGTTTTGTTGCTTTGGCTTGGCTCAAAAATTCAGGGTGAGAAAAAACCAAAGCCGTTGTATTGTTTCTTATTTGCCTTGACCCTATTATTTGCGATTTTTACGCCTTATATGTTATATTTCGCGATTTTCTGTGTTTTGTTTGTGTTTTCACAACCACATTTAAGATTTATTGTGAAGAGTTTACCAAAATTTCCGCTGATTTTAGTTGGTTTGATTATTTTAGGTGGAATCTCGGCATTAATCGCAAACATTATTATGCATCCGGACACGATTATGGGTCTTTTGTTCGCGAAATCTTTTGACTTGTCATATTTCTTCGGAAATATTATGGCTGGATTCTTGCCGGTTTTCGCATGGAAGGGAGCGGTTGTAAGTACTTTTCTTGCCCCGCTTGTTAGTTTGCCGATGTTTGCTTTGGCGTTAGTTGGCCTGTTCTCGACTACGAAGGGGTTCTTCGCGTCGAGAAATTCAATTGCAACGCTTCTAATTATTTTTACGATTGTAATTACCGGCTTTAATCCAGATGCAGTTGTATTTATCATATTACCGCTGGCAATTTTAGTTGCGCATGGCCTAAAATATTTGCTCGAGAAATGGTATGGGTTGTTTCCGGAGAATCCCTACGCGCGGGTTGCGGCAATTATCCCGCTGGCCGTGCTGTTTGGGGTGATGATTTTGCCGGGGCTTTTGCAATATGTGTATGGTTACCGTTACAATCCGAGTGTAACACAGGCTTACAATTATGATTTGAAGATCGTACAGGATAATTTGACGAACGAGACGTTGGTTGTGGATAAAAACTATGATTTTTATAAGATTCTAGAGGAGACGACGAGCCTGACGATTATGGAGGAAATCCCGGATGGTGCCCAGAAGCTTGCGGTACTCCGATCGACTGAAAAACCAGCAAATTATGAACTTAGTCGCATAATCACCTCGCCGATGGCGAAAGATTCTGCTATAATATATTTATATACTGAGAAAGGAGAATAAATGGGACAGACTATGGACCAAATGAAGCTTTTAAATCAGCTTCGCAAAGCACAGAAAGAATTGAAAAACGAGATTGTCGAAGTTGAAGCGGGCGATGGTGCAGTTGTTGTTCAGATTAACGGCGAACTCAAGGTTAAGAAGGTAACAATTGACCCTGAGAAGATTGATCTTGACGATATCCACGAACTCGAGCGCTGGATTGAAAACTGTATGCGAGACGGATTTGCAAAAGCACAAGAAATTGCTACGGATAAGATGAAGCCGCTTATGGGTGGTTTGTCTGGTCTTGGGTTGTAATTTTTATGCTACCGACAGCCCTCACGAATGTTGTTGATGCGCTGGCAAAATTACCGGGAGTGGGGCCGCGCACGGCCGAACGCTATGCATATTATCTTTTTCGTGCAGACGAAAGGGTTGCGGATTTAATTGCAGAGGCTTTATCTGAGCTGCATGGCGGGGTAAAAACTTGTCCTGTAACTTTCGCGTTGACGGATGCGGACGAGGGGGTTTCGCCATTTTATGCGGATCCGGAGCGAGATAAGAAGACCGTAATGGTCGTCGAGGAACCGCTTGATATTTATGCGATCGAGGGGACCCGGGCGTTTCATGGAACTTACCACGTGCTTGGCGGGGCAATCTCACCAATTGATGGCATTACGCCGGATCAGTTGCATATCAAAGAATTAGTTGATCGGTTAGAGAAGGACGATATCGAGGAAATTATTATCGCAACAAATCCTTCGGTCGAAGGGGAATCAACGGCGTTGTTGCTCGAGAAAATGTTACACGCAAAAAAGCCGGGTCTAAAACTGACCCGACTGGCGCGTGGATTGCCGCTCGGAGTCGATCTCTCGTACGCCGATCAGATTACTCTATCTGCGGCGCTCGAGAATCGAACTAATTTATAGATTTTGTAAAACTTTATAGTCTACTTTCGACATTTTTGTCTTCGGGAGTTCGGCAATTGTGACGATTTCGCGCGGCATTTCATATTTCGCGAGATACTGTTTGTAAATCTTCGCGAGTTCTTTTTTCGCGGTGCGTTCGCTTGTGTCTGGCTTCAGAACGATGAAGACCTTAACTTTTTCGCCACGAACCTTATCATAAACACCGACACAGGCACACTGAGCAACCGCTTTGCAGCGTTTAGTGGCTTCTTCGATCGAAACAGGGTAGACATTATAACCGTTTGTAATGATAATTCTTTTGAGGCGAGTACGGAAATAAACTACACCACGTTTATCCATGTACCCGATGTCGCCAGTTTTAAGATATTTTTTACCCTTCACCGTTACAAATGTCTCGGCGGTTTCTTTTGGCTTGTCGAGATATTCTTTCATAACAGTTAATCCGCGAATTAAAATCTCACCATCTTCGCCAAGCGGAACTTCCTTTTTAGTTTTCGGGTCAATGATAATAACCTCGCTGTCTGGGAGCGGATACCCGACGACATTTTCGTCACTAGCTACTGGGGCAGTAGGGAAGACAACACCGCCAGTCGCCTCGGTCAGGCCATAGCCGTTTTGGAGAAAAGCAGTACTACCGTGTGCTCGGAGAAAGTCATTAACTTCTTGCTTCGCGGCTTGGTTCATAGTATCGCCACCAGATACGGCTCCGCGAATATTTTTTAGTTCGTTTTTCTTCATCTTGATAGTCTTGAGATACTCAAAAGCTGCCGGAACGCCAACGAGAATATTAATTTTATACTTTTTAATATAACTTCTTAGTTTTTTAGCGTTGAATTGTGGAATAAGGACAATCTTCATGCCTAAATAAAACGGGACATGAGTACAAACACCAAGCCCAAAAGCATGGAAATTTGGAAGAAAAGTCAGCATGGTATTTTTTGACTTTAGGAGATCGGGGACAAGATATTTAGCGCCAAGCGCTTGCGAGTTAAAGTTCATATTTGAAAGAACCACGCCCTTCGGGGTTCCGGTTGTGCCTCCAGTATAGAGAATAACAGCTGGGTCGTCGGAATTGACGCGAGCGTGTGGGTTGCCGATAAACTTCGAACCAGCCGCCATAAACTTATTCCAAGTGATAACTTGTTTAGTTGTTTTAATATGTTTAGTGCCTTTCGCAAGATTATAAGCGGTCCGGACCATGGCGCCCATTGAACGAAGTGGGGAGACGACAATTACTTTTTCAAGATCGGTGTTTCTGAAGATCGCCTCGACTTTCGGAAAAGAAATATCAACGCAAATCATAATTTTTGACTTTGCTTGCTTTAAATAGTTTTCAATTTCTTTCTCTGAGGAGAGCGGGTGAATCATGCTTGCGACAGCACCAATTTCATTGACCGCGTAAAAACTATAGACCGCTTCTGGAGTGTTTGGCATACAAATTGTTACGCGCTCGCCCTTTTCGACGCCGAGGGCTTTTAGAGACATTGCAACTTTATTGATTTTCTTAACCATCTCTTTGTAGGTTACCTCAACATTGAAATATTGGAATGCAGTATTGTGTGGCCACTTACAGGAGGATTCATAGACAGCATCATACATTCCGCCCTCAAAATACTTAATGTTTTTTGGAAGTTTTTCGATATAGCCGTATTTCGCGCGCTCGAGTTTCATGTCTAGCTTGCGAAGACTATTTCGAAGTGTGTTATATACATATTCAATCATAGTATATATAATTATAGCATTTTTTATTTAATTGGTGCTATAATTGGGCTATGGATAAGAATTTTAAGACTCGTTTAAGCGTAGGGCTCGGGATGTTTACGGTAGCACTATTCGCACTTTACACTTTTAATGGAATTCCGTTTAAAATTATCTTCGGTTTATTTGCGGCAGTGTCCGCGATTGAACTAATGAGTTTTTTTCACAACAAATTTACGATTAAAAATGCGATTTTAGGATTAATTGAACTAGCGCTGTTAATCGGCGGGACAATTTTCGTCGCGAAGATTGATGTGGCGCATTTCTGGTATATTATTCTTGGGGTTTGCGGGTATGATATTTTCGCATATCTGTTCGGGAAAGCGTTTGGCGGGAAAGTTTTTGTGAAATCTCGACCGTTTCCAAAGATTTCGAAAAATAAGACTTGGGAAGGGACGATCTTAGGGCTATTGTCGTCGATTGGGATGGTCGCAGTGATGATTGCCGTAAGAGGATCTTTTGCAACTGATTGGTTTTATCTATTGTGTGGACCTTTGGCCTTAGTGGGCGACCTGTTCGAGAGCGCATTGAAGCGATCATTTAAGGTTAAAGACTCAAATGAAGTTGTTATTAAGAATGAAGTTTTTGCGAAGCTTGAATATTGTGTCGGGGGGACTGAAGGGCATGGCGGTTTTCTTGATCGAATTGATTCAACCGCATTCACTGCAACGATTTTACTTTTAATTAGTCTTTTGGTTTAATTAACTTTTTATAGCCATCAATTAGATAATCTGAACCGGAGAAGATCGTCAGAGCGACAACAGCGATTAGGAGTGCGAAATTAATATTCGTTAGGATTTCGCAGTTTAGCATACGGTTAAATAGAATCGAGGTAAGGGTAATCATTTGGAGCATAGTTTTTGCTTTGCCAAAAATCGAAGCCGAGACGGTGATGCCGCTTTTCGCAGCCATCATCCGCATACCATCGACGGCAAAATCGCGAACTAAAATAATGGCGAACATCCAAAGTGGGACAATTCCGACATAAGTCAACATAAGAAAAGTTAGGTTAACTAACATTTTATCGGCGAGCGGATCAAGAAAAGCCCCAAGATCGGTGACGATTTTTTTGCTACGAGCCCAACGGCCGTCGATAAAATCGGTAATCGAAGCGACGACAAAACAAAGCAAGGTTGCAATTTGTCCCGGCAGGTTATTAACAAAAAAACAAATCATTAGCGGAAGAACTAGGACGATACGGGCTAAGGTTAGGATTGTCGGACCGTTAATTAAATTAGTCTTGGTAGATTTTTTAGTTGTCATATTACTCCTTTAGACAATATATTTACGATGGTCGACTTTCCAAGCTCGAATGCCGGCAAAATTCGCGGCAAGAACATCTGTCGCCCATTTGTCGCCGAGCATGACGGTGTTTTTTGGATCGATTTTATGTTCACGAATAGCGCGAGTCAGTTTTGTACTAAGCGGCTTGTTCGCCCACCAAAAACAATCTACACCTAATGGTTCGCAAAATCTCTGCATCATCTTTTTCCGACCATTGTTCGAGATGACAACGATTTTGATGCCGGCTTTTTTACATTCTTTGACCCATTTTGCGAGTTCTTCCGCTGGTTTTTTTTCAGAGTGAAGGCGGATAGTATTGTCAAGATCACAAAGAAGTAATTTAACTTTTTCCTTTTTTAATAGCTCCGGAGTTACATCTTCGAAGCGTTCAAACTTTTTGTCTGCCTTAAATAGTCTCATGTAATCATTTTAGCATAAAATAAGGTATAATATAACTATGTATAAGAAATTTTTAGATTTTATTCAGGACAAAAAGTCGATTTGTATTATTCAGGCAGAAAATCCGGATGGCGATTCGCTTGGGTCAGCGATTGCGCTTGATTATTTACTTGAAGGAAAAGAGGTAAGTCTTTATTGCCCAGTTGATATTCCGAGATATCTTCATTATTTTCCGGACGCAACGCGTGTGACCAATGAATTCGATTTTAAGGCGGATGGGTATATCATTGTTGATACGGCGGCCGAGGTTTTATTGTCGAAAGTTTTGGATGATGCGGCGATTCGAAA
>JAUNAO010000016.1 GCA_030527565.1 Candidatus Saccharimonadota bacterium | reverse complement strand
GGGCGCCTAGGTTTCTAGTTGTGCTTATATTGACAATTTCGGGGGGGGGGGGGGTAGAATAAAAGCATGGAAATCATAATGGCACGATTGATAGGTATTTTTCTTTTGCTATCGCCACTGTTGCTTATATGGGTTATTAGATGGGAGAGAAGGTATAGAGAAAAAATGGCAGCCCAAGGAAAGTTGGATCTTTCTAGTATGTTGGCGGCAACGGTTCTAGAATTGCTTTTTGCTGGGTTGGCGATTTCTTTTCAAATTTATATTGTCGGTTTCTTTTTTAGCGGTCGGATTAAAGAACCTGGGGCAGGTGATATAATTTTAGTCTATCCGCTAATATTATTTTTGACGATTCCGATAACTGCTCTTGCAATTGATAGGATACGAAAATACAAAAAAATGTATGGGAAGTATGTATTAAATATGACGAGAGGGTGGCTAAAAATAAACTATATAATTCAATGGATTCTCTTGATTTTGCTAAACCCTATTATATTTTTCGGTGGTGGGTTGGCTTTAATTTTCGGAGTGGCTGCTTAAATGCGAAGTTTAGATAGGTTGAGCGGGTTGACAGGTTCGGAGAGGAGATAGAATAAAAATAAATGGAAGAAAAGGAAATTGTTGCACAAATCGTTCGTCTGAAAAGACAGATTAAGATTTCTACAGGGCTTTTCTCTACTACTAATGTGCTATAATTTAAGCATGAGCAGAAAGAAAGTAGCTAAGAAAGACAATAAAATAAAGATTTTGCGGAGGGTTTTGCTGGCGGTTTTGATTTTGATATGTATTTTAGGAGGGGTGATGGCTTATGGTATAAACAGCTATTGCTATTATTTGATTTTTATGCCGTTGCTTTCGGTAACTATAATTGGACTGCTTTTATGGGTAACGGAGCTTTATAAGTATCGGAACGCGAAGGGGATTAAAAATAAGAAGAAGGACGCAAAGATTTTAGCGAATTATGGGATTTTTGCGATTGTTTTTGGGGCGATACTTTTGGCAATTTTGATTTGTGGGATGAATGATTTGTTAGTTATCCCGTATGGGATGTGGGCTTTGTCGCCGATTATGGATCTAGTTCTGATTCCATTAATTGGTTGTTGTTTTTATGCTACGGTTATTGGGATTTATCACTATGAAAAGGGCTTGCAATCTACAAAAATGTTGGTGGTTAACGTTGTTGGGTTGGCGCTTTTGGCGTTGGATGTTGCGTTGTTGTTTATTTAGTGAAAAGTGAATACTAATATTGCGTGCTGGCTAGATTGGTTCGATGGGTTAAACTTGACAAAATAGCATAAGTGTGATAGAATGAGGAGAGTAGGGTGCCGCGGGCGCCTAGATTTCTTGTTGTGTTCATATTTACAGAATTGGTGGTTGGTAAGGTGGGATTGATCCGGCGACTCGGTAGCCTTTCCGGGCGAGACCGGCGTCGCCTTGTGCGAAGATAATAATCGATTCGATAAAAGCCCACATGAAATTAACTCCTAGGGAAATCCAAACCAGAAAGACACATCCCCAACCGAGGGCTTGACCTTCTGAAATACTTAAATCTGAAGTTGAGCCGATGGTTGTGGCGATGAAAAGGACTACGAAAGGGAGAACGGTTAAAATTAGATGAGCGATGCCTTTGCCGATTTGGTTAAGGTAGAAATTATGGACACCGAGCGGGCCGAGGAAGAGTCCGAGGAGGCCGGCTGTTGTTGAAGATTTTATGGTTTGTATTGGTTGATTTTGCATTTTCATTCCTATCGGTTTAAATATAGAGATTTTTGTTGTCTAAGTTATTTTCTGCGTTGAAAAGGAGATTTTCGAAGAACTTTTCAAGAAATTCGAGATTTGCGAAGACGGATTTTTCGTAATTATTATAATTCGCACGGACGAGGGCGTTTCTGAAATAGAGGGAGTGGTTTTTGAAAAGTTCGTTGTCGATTTTAAAACCGAGCGAACGGAGATATTTTTGGATGAAAACGGCGGTTGTGCGGGTGTTCCCCTCAAAGAAAGGATGGACTTGCCAGATGCGGGAAGTAAAGTTCGCAATATTTTCCACGAAAGCGGATTTCTCAAGTTCGGAAAGGTTGATCTTAGATTGTTCTTCGAAATCGTATTTTAGAGATTCTTCGAGGAGACCAAAATCCTGATATTCGACGGTTTCGCCGCCTAAAACTGCCTCTTTTTTCTTTAAGTTAACAGTACGAAATTCGCCTGGATGATAAATTTCGGGGTTTAGGTCGCCAAAAAGGCGTTTATGATAATCTTTAAAGGTTAGAAGATCGAAGCGGAAAGCACCATTTTCGAGGATTTTGTAGATTTCGGCGGAGACGTCGTCGGCCTCTTTTGAGTCGTCATTTTCGGTTGTTTCGTAATAGTTGGCGAGCTTCTCTTTAATCTCTTCGTAGGTTTTTTCGCCGCGGATGTGTTCTTCGGAGAGTTCGCGGAGATATTTTGAAGGCTTTAGCCCGTCTACTTCTTGAAGGCCAAAAGCGACATCCCAGTATTCACGTTTCAAATTAGGATTATTTTCAGGGAGAATTTCTTCGTAGGTCGCTTCGTTCATAGAATAATTATATCATAAAATCCAGAAAAAAGATAGGTTAAGCGGTTTAGGGTTGACAAACTCGGGGGGGGGGGGGGTAGAATAAAAGCAAGTAAAAAGGATAAACCATGAGTAATGCAGAGAAGTTGATTGGTGATAAAGAAGCATCTGGAAGTAGTGGATGGGATTCTTTATCCGAAGTGCCGTTTCGGGGGACGGGGTTTCAGGGGGATGGATATGTAAATTCGGAACATTATTATAATCATTTGGGAAGCCAGCAGGTGGCGGTAGCTCGAGAGACTACGCCCGATCCGACGGAGAGGAGTGAGTATCCGGGCTATGGCTATCAGGGTTCGGGGTATGCGGATGCGGAAAGTTTTTATAATGATTATGGAGATCGGCCGGTGATGGTTGGGCAAGGCATTTCGAATGATCCTGGTTACAAATCCTCGGAACATTACTATAATGAGGGTTTTATTGAGGGGGCGGGGAGACCAAATATCGACGGCAAAGAGCCGGCGGAGTTAATTAGGTCAGGGGATTTGACGCCAGAAACTATCCGCGAGGGGGACCGCGAAGTCGTTTATGAAGATATTATGATGGGGACGACGAGGGATAAAGATATGCTGGCGAAGAAAGTTGACCTTGTGATGTCGGATGACAAGTTAGTACATGATATGCTCTCAAATCAATGTGATTTGGCGATTCGGGGGAAGGTGGAAGATGGCGTAGATCGGAGATTCCAATTTCTAGCGACAACGAAGATGTTGATAGAAAAGGGATATGACGTCGATAGTTTAGATTTTGGTGGGAGAGATCTTGCGAAGATGTTGGCGGAGTTTAGAAAATCTTATAAAGATAAATCTCCGATGGATGATCCGAGTTGGTTTAAAGATGGACAGGCGCCGGAGGGGTACGATATGAGAAGGGTGAATAATCCTTGGTTGTTTGCGGGGGGTTTGATTTCGGAGATGTATGGGCGAAATCCGGGGAAGTTCCAAGCAGAATATGAAAAATACAAACAAGAAACGAAAATGCCAGAAGGACAGGCATTAAGTTACGAAGAATTTATGCACTATAGTTACGGGATTGATGTATAAACAAAAAAGTCGCGATGGGGGTCGCGACTTTTCGAGAGGAGATTACTCTTCGTCTTCGGTCTCTTCGAGAGCGGAGAGGAGCGAATCTTCGACGTTCTTTTTCTTCTTTTTTGCTGTGGCTTTTTGTAATTCGATATCAATATCATAGCCAGTCAATTTCGAAGCGAGGCGGACGTTTTGGCCTTGCTTACCGATGGCGATTGACTGTTGCTCTTCGGAGACGAAGACCTTAGCTTTCTTGCCGTCGATTTCGACTTTCATGATTTCGGCCGGGCTTAAGGCCTCACGGATATATTCGGAAGCGTTGTCGCTCCAGTTGATAATATCGATTTTTTCACGATCGCCGATTTCGTTCATAACGGCCTGGACGCGGATACCGCGACCACCAACGAAGGTACCGACAGGGTCGACACCTGGGACTTTACTTGTTACGGCAATCTTAGTGCGGCGGCCAGCTTCGCGAGCGATGCCTTTAATTTCGGCAGAACCGTTTTCGAGTTCTGGAACTTCCTGGCGGAAGAGATATTCGATAAATTCAGCTGAACCGCGGGAAAGAATAAGTTGTGCGCCGCGTTCATTGCGCTCAATTTTCTTAATTAAAACCTTAATTCGGTTACCGACGGTATAATATTCGCCATCGATTTGTTCCGAGCGAGGCATAATGCCGTTCGCGCGGCCGAGGTCAACGCGAACCATTTTTGATTCGACACGGGAGACGGTTCCCGTAACGACGGTTCCAACCTTATCTTCATATTCAGCGAGAACCGCATCATTTTCAGCTTCGCGGAGGCGTTGGATGACGACCTGTTTTGCGGTTTGCGCAGCGACGCGGCCGAAAGTCGTAACTTTGAATTCTTCTTCGACGATATCGCCAATCTTAGCACCCTTTGCTTCTTTTTCCGGAATTTCGGTCGAAGGATTGTAAGCGATTTCATCTTCGATAACTTCGCGGGCAACATAAACAGTTGCTTCACCGGAATTTGTATCAAGGATAGCGCGGACGTTCATTTCACGATCGCCATTGTCTTTGCGCCAAGCGGCAGCGATAGCTTGTTCGATAACTGAGAGAACTGCATCGCGTGGAAGGCCTTTTTCTTCGGCAATAACATCGACCATAGCAGACATCTGTTTCAGATCTAGATTTTCCATTTTTTCCTTTCTTTTGCTTAAAAATACCGCCGCTTTCTAGGCGCCGGTCAAATTCTGTATATATTAAGTATATCAAAGAACTTGAAAAAAGGCAAGGGGTTTGTTATAATAGAGGTAACAAATCTTACTTGTAATAAAAAGGAACTTATGAATAAAAATGAGGAAGAGCGTCGTGCCCGGCTCTTAAAATCGCGGGCTGAAAGATTGCCTGATATTAAGCGACAATTCGAAGAAGCGCAGAAACGGAATTTTAATTCGAATTTTCAGCCTGGTGGAAAAGACGCGATGGCGGTAGCTTCAAGGAAGGGGGCGGCGAAAAAAGCTGGTAAAAAAGTTGCTAAAAATGTGCCAAAAAAGGCGACGACCGCAAAATCCGAGGCGGAAAAACGAAAAGTTAATCTTTCGGTGTCGGCGAAAAAAGGTGATATGGTACATCATCAGCGAATGTTGTCGCAGGATGTGAACGCACAGGCGACGCAACATATCATTGGCTTACCGGTCAATAAGTCGAAGTACAACGGCTTTAATGGTGAGCAGATGACGAATGCGAAGTTGAAGCAAATGCGACTCGATCCGGATTCGGTAAGAATTATTCCGATTGGGGGCGCGGGCGAATTTGGGATTGGTAAAAATATGACGATTATCGAGTATAAATCTGAGATGATCGTGGTTGATATGGGCGTTTTGTTTGCGAGTGATGATTACCCTGGCGTAAATTATCTGATACCGGACATTAAGTATTTAGAAGATAATATATCGAAAGTAAAGGCGATTTGTTTTACGCATGCGCATCTTGATCATATCGGGGCTTGCCGACATTTGCTCCCGAAGTTTTCGCCTCTCACGCCGATTTATGCGACGGATTTTACGATTGGGATGATTAAGCGACAGATGTCAGAGCTTGATGATTTGCCAGAGTTGAATTATCAAGTTGTGGACCCGTTTAAACATGATATAATTCAGGTTTCACCGAATCTTTCGGTTGAGTTTATCCATACTTTACACTCAATTCCGGGGAATGCGGCGATTGTGGTTAGGACGCCGAATGGGGTGATTTATCTTTCGGGTGACTGGCGGCATGAAGAGAAACCGATGGGAATTCAGGCGGATTATGAACGGATGAATGAAATTGTCGCGAAGGAGGGGATTGATCTTTTGCTTAATGAATCGACGAATATCGATTCGCCTGGGCGACATCCGCATTCGGAGTATGATGTCGGCGAGAATTTGGGTCGGGTGATGGATCATTATGCGAATGGGCGAGTAATTATTTCGTGTTTCTCGTCGCAGATTTCGCGAATTGAGTTAGTTTTGAAAGAAGCGGCGGCGCGTGGACGGAAAGTGGCGTTTTCGGGCTTTTCGATGATTAACAACGTCGAAGTTGCGCTGCGGGCGAAGTCGATAAAGGTGCCGAAAGATACGGTTGTGAAGATGGAAGATATTATTAAACTTCCGGATGAGAAAGTTTGTATTGTTTGTACGGGTTCGCAGGGGGAACTTAATGCGGTTTTGAATCGGATGGTGACGGGGGCGCATAAGTTTATTAAGATTAAATCGACGGATACGATTGTTTTCTCGTCGAATCCGATTCCTGGGAATGAGCCACACGTTGTTAATACGGTTGATGGATTGCTTCGCGAAGGGGCGCAGGTGATTCAGAATGGGAAGACGCATTTGACAAATATCGGGCCATTGCATCTTTCGGGTCATGCGTATTATGAGGACCATGTTGAATTCCTAGAGCGAATGAAACCGAAGAATTATATGCCGTATCATGGTGAGTTTTACATGCTTGAACATAACGCGGAGATGGCGGAGAATGTGATTGGGATGAGTCGGGATCGGATTTTGGTGACGGATGATGGCGACGTGGTTGAATTGTTGCCAGATCGGACGATTCGAAAAGGCGGGCGAATTCCGGTTGGAAATAAGCTGTATGACGATGCGGATCATCCAGTACACGAGGCGGTTGTTAAGGACCGGATTCACATTTCGCGCGAAGGGATTTTTGTGATTGTTTTGACGTTGAATAAGAAGACGGGGCATCTAATGAAGACGCCAGATATTGTGTCGCGGGCGTTCATCTATCTTGATAATTCGGAGGAGTTGATTGGGAAGATTCGGCATTATTTGCGCCAGAAGACAGATAAATCGATTTCGACGGATCCGGAGATGAAGGTTTTGAAGGAAGAGATTAAGGAAGATATTACGCATATTTTGTTTGATGCGACGGGGCATACGCCGATCGTAATTCCAGTAATTAATAAAGTATAATATATCATGGAGCGAATAATTTTATGATAGATGTGTTGATTATCGGGGCGGGGATGGCTGGTCTTACAGCGGCGATTTATGCGCGGCGAGCGAATAAATCTGTGGTTATTTTAGAGGAAAAGACCTACGGGGGGCAGATTTTATCAACTTTTACGGTTGGGAATTGGCCTGGAGATCCAGACGTTTCAGGTCCGGACTTAATGAAGAAAATATATCACCACGCGAATAATTTAGGGGCGGAAATTCGGTATGAAAAGGTGATTGCGGTGCGGGATTTTGAGGATTATAAGGAAGTCGAGACGGATGAGGGGGTTGTTTCGGCGCGGGCGGTAATTATTGCAACGGGGGCGATTGATCGGCCTTTAGGTTTACCGCGCGAGGCGGAGTTTTTCGGGCGGGGAATTTCTTATTGCGGCACTTGCGACGGGGCTTTGTATGCTGGGCGGGATGTTATAGTAGTCGGGGGCGGGAATTCGGCGTTTTATAATGCGCTGTATCTTGCGGATGTTTGTTCGAAAGTCTATATTGTGCATCGACGGGATGAATTCCGGGCGGATGCGATGCTTGTCGATAAAGTGCGTGCGAAGGGGAATGTTGAATTTGTGATGTCGAGTTGGCCGGTTGAGATTTTAGGCGATGAGAAAATTGAGGGACTGGTTGTTGAAGGCGTGGACGGCGTTCGGCGAGAGATTTTAGCTTCGGGGATTTTTGTGGCGGTTGGAAAAGAGCCGGCGACGGAGGCTTTCCGGGGCTTCGTGAAGATGGACGAGGCGGGATATATTATTGCGGGTGAGGAATGCATGACGTCTCGTGATGGGGTGTTTGTTGCGGGGGATTGCCGGACAAAGTGTATGAAGCAGTTGATTACGGCGGCGGCGGATGGGGCGGTTGCGGGGAATGCCGCGGCGGCATATGCGGGGAAGACTTTGGCGGCGGCGTGCGTGGACGAATAGAAAGTATTGTGATATAATTAATTAAGGGCCCAGTTGGCGGAATTGGTATACGCGAGCGACTTAAAATCGCTTCCCTAACGGGATATGAGTTCAAGTCTCATACTGGGCACCATTTGATTGGATTTTGATTATGTTAGAAATTATCGGTGCTGTATTTATTATTGTGGTTGGGTGTTTGAATCATTTTGTGTATGATTGGACACGACACAACAAGTTTGTTGGGTATTTTGCGGCAGTGAATGAGTCGACATGGGAGCATTTAAAATTAGTAGTTTTTCCGACATTGGCATGGATGTTGGTTGAATATCATTTTTATTCTGGGAATCCGAATTTCTTTTTCGCGCGATTTATGAGTCTGTTCGCGATGATTTCAATTATCCCGATTATTTTCTATACCTATACGCGCTTTACGAAAAAACCAATTTTAATAGTTGATATTTTAAGTTTTATTGTTGCGATTGTTGCGGGACAAGCGATATTTTATGGATTAATACAATTAAATGTTTCAAATATGGTTTTGGATCATATTGGGATTGTTGGTTTGATTATAATTTTCTTTACTTTTATGATGAATACTTATGCGCCGGCAAAAGAATTTCTACTCGAAGATCCGACAAATCATAAATACGGTATCAAAGCGCATTCGCATAAACATAATAAATAGTATTTGTGCTATAATAGATATATAACTTGAAAGGAAATAAATGGAACCAATTGGAATCATTTTAATTATCTTAGCAGTAATTGTTGTGCTAGGCATTTTTATTGCGGGAATTTATAATAGTTTAGTTTCGCTTGATGAGCGAGTGAATGAAGCGTGGTCTGATATTACGGTGCAATTAAAGTATCGTGCAGATTTGATCCCGAACGTTGTAGATACGGTTAAGGGCTATGCAAAGCACGAAAAAGAAACTTTTGAAATGGTGACGTCGGCACGATCGGCAGTGATGGGTGCAAAAACTGTAAAGCAGGCAGCTGCGGCGGAAAATGAGATGCAAAGTGTGCTTGGGCGGCTGTTCGCAATTGCGGAGGCTTACCCGGATTTGAAAGCAAATACAAATTTCCAAACTTTACAAACACAGCTTCAGGACGTTGAAGATAAGATTCAGGCGGCTCGCCGGTTTTATAATGCTGGCGCAAAAGAACTTAATACGAAAATTAAAACTTTCCCAACGAATTTAATCAATAAAATTGTTGGTCATTTTAAGCGACGCGATTATTTCGAGGTTGCGGATACTGAAAAAGCTCGCATTGAGAAAGCGCCAGAAGTTAAATTCTAAAAATGTACAAGCATATTGAACAAAACAAACGTCGCACGATATTGATTATTATCGGGTTTGTTTTGATGATTACTGCGATTGCGGGAGCGTTTGCATATGTTTATCGTAATCCGTTCATTGCGGTTTGGACGGTTATTATTGCGATAATTTATGCAGTGATTCAATATTTCTTAGCCGGTTCGCTTGCAACGGCGATGACTGGGGCGAGAGAAATTCAGAAAAAAGATAATCCGCGACTTTATAACATCGTTGAAAATCTTTCGATTACGACAGGCTTGCCAGTGCCGAAGGTTTATATTATCGACGATCCGGCGCCGAATGCATTTGCGACGGGGCGCGACCCGAAGCATGCGGTTGTAGCGGCGACGACTGGACTGCTCGATATTATGAACGATAAAGAGTTAACTGCGGTGATGGCGCATGAAATGGCACATGTAAAGAATTATGATATTCGAGTGTCGATGATTGTGTTTGGGCTAGTTTGTGTGGTTGGTTTGATTTCTGATATTGCATTTCGAATGATGTTTTATGGTTCAAGGCGACGAGATGAAGAGGGGAGTCCGATGGGATATTTTCTGATTATGATTGCGGCGATTTTGTCGCCGATTGTAGCAGCAGTTGCGCAGATGGCGGTGTCTCGTCAGCGAGAGTATCTTGCGGATGCGTCGGCTGCACATATAACACGCTATCCAGAAGGGATGATTGCGGCGCTTAAAAAGCTGCAGAGTCATTCGCAACCGATGAAAAACCAAAATGTTGCGGCGGCGTCAATGTATATTAATGATCCTTTGAGGAAAGGTTTTTTCAATAATTTATTAAGTACGCATCCGCCGATTGAAAAACGGATTGAAAGGTTAGAGAATGGTAAAAAAAGTTTCTAAGGCTGCGGCTAAGAAAAACGGACGGGAACGATTAAAATTCGCGAAGGGTTTGAAAAAGAAACTTGCGGAGAAAAGTGCGAAGCGAGTAAAATTGCACAAATCATTCAAGCGCTCATATCGTGAGGATTATAAACGGGGTCTTGAAGTTCCTGGGATGATGTATCATATTTTTGCGACTTTTCGAGTAATTTTTAAGAACTGGAAGTTGTTTGTCCCTTTGATTATTATTGCAGTTGTGGCGGGGATTTCGTTCGTGGGACTAATGAGCGAGGCTTCTTATCAGCAGTTCCAAACGGTTTTGGACGAGACGACGGCAGCGGCGGAAACTGGAGATATCGGACCGGTTGCGACGGCGGGGCTTTTGTTAATTTCGACCGTTACGACGGGTGGTTTGTCTGGTGAGGCGAGCGAGGCGGCAGCAGTATTTGCGGTCTTGATTTTCTTGCTTTTGTGGCTGGTGACGATTTATCTGCTCAGGCATCGTTTAGCTGGACATAAAGTTAAACTTCGGGATGGACTATATAATGCGGGTGCGCCTTTAATTTCGACCTTGTTAGTATTTGCAGTCGCGGTAATTCAATGTATTCCGATTTTTCTTTTGATTATTGTTTATTCGGCGGCAGTGCAGACTGATTTTCTGGCGACGCCGTTTTATGCTTTGATATTCTTTATCTTTGCGGCGTTGATGGTTTTGTTGTCTGGATATTTATTATCGTCGACCTTGATGGCGATGGTGGCGGTGTCGGCACCTGGACTCTACCCAATGCGGGCTTTAAATACGGCATCGGATTTAATGGCTGGGCGCAGGATAAAATTTATTTTGAGGATAATTGTGCTTTTAATCGCGTTGGCGATTACTTGGGTGGCAGTGATGTTGCCGATTATTATGATTGATTTATGGCTGAAACAATTTGAGTGGATTAGTCAGGTGCCGGTTGTGCCGGTATGTCTGCTCGCTATGACTTGTTTTACTGGGATTTACCTTGCGGCATATTTCTATTTGTATTACCGATGGATGTTGAATTATGAAGAAAAGTGAAGCGGAAGCGAGAATTGCGAAGCTGCGCGAAATTATTAACGATTATCGCTATCATTATCATGTTTTAGATGAGTCGATTATGTCGGAAGCGGCGGCGGATTCGCTAAAACATGAATTAACATTGCTTGAGACGGAGTTTCCGGAATTAATTACGCCAGATTCGCCAACGCAAAGAGTTGCGGGGCAACCGCTTGCAAAATTTACAAAAGTTAAACATGAAAAGCGGATGATTTCGCTCGCGGATGTTTTTAGTGAGGAAGAAATTTTAGATTGGGTGCGGCGGAATGAAAAATTAGTGCCCGGCGGAAAAATTGCTGAGTTTTTTACGGATATTAAAATGGACGGGTTGGCTTGTGCGTTGAAATATCGGGATGGGAATTTTGTACAGGCAGTAACGCGCGGCGATGGACTTATTGGTGAGGATGTTACGTTGAATGTTCGAACGATTGAGAATGTGCCGCTTAAGATTTCGGAACTTGGCGAAGTTGAAGTGCGGGGGGAGATTGTGATTTTTAAAGATGATTTTGAAAAATTACAGGAAGAGCAGCGGCGGAAAGGTGAGCCGGAATTCGCAAATCCGCGGAATTTAGCGGCGGGGTCGATTCGGCAACTTGATCCGAAGATTGCAGCGTCGCGTCCGCTGCGGTTTATTGCGTATGATTTGGTGACGCCGAATTTGCCGACGCATCGAGAGGCGTATGATAAGTTGCGGGAACTCGGGTTTCGAACTTCGAATGAAGATTTGGTTTTTGCGGCGGAAGATTTGTCTGGTTTATTTTCTTATATTGAAAAGTTGGATGAATATCGGAAAGGGTTGCCGTTTAATACGGATGGGATGGTGATTAAAATTAATGATCGGAAAGTTTATGATGGGCTCGGGATTGTCGGGAAGACGCCGCGGGGAGCGGTCGCGTTTAAGTTTCCGGCAGAAGAAGCGACAACAAAAGTTCGTGATATTGTAATTTCGGTTGGGCGGACTGGGGCGGCGACGCCGGTTGCGATTTTTGATCCTGTGATTGTGGCTGGTTCGAAAGTCCAGCATGCGTCTTTACATAATGCGGATGAAATTCAGCGACTTGATGTTCGGATTGGCGATACGGTGATCATTTACAAGGCGGGGGATATTATTCCGCAAGTGAAGGAAGTGATTTTAGGGCTAAGGCCGGAGGGGGCGGAGGCGTTTGATTTTGAGGCAGCTTTAGCGCGGCAGTATCCGGATTTAGAGTTTACGCGACCAGAAGGGGAAGTGGTTTATCGTGTGGCGGGGATGAGTGGGGATTTAGTTTTGAAGCGTGCGATTGAGTATTATGCGTCGAAATCGGCACTCGATATCGAGGGGTTGGGTGAAAAAAATGTGGTGGTGCTGGTTGATGCGGGCTTAGTTTCATCGATTGCGGATCTTTATACTTTGAAAGTGGCGGATATTGCAGGCTTGGAGCGGTTTGGAAAACTTTCGGCGGAGAATTTAGTTGCTGCGATTGAAGGCTCTAAGGGGGCAAGTCTTGCGAGGTTTATTACGGCGCTTGGAATTCGTCATGTTGGGACGCAAACGGCTGTTGCGCTTGCACGAAAATTCAAGAATTTAGATAATTTGATTAATGCAACGGAGGATGAGTTGCTTACGATCTCGGATGTTGGTGAGGTGGTTGCGGAGGCAATTCTGGCTTATTTTGCGGATGAAGAAAATTTGAAGATGCTCGCTAAAATGCGGGAACTTGGGGCTTGGCCGGCGGAAGAGGTTGAGAAAGAATTGCCGCTTTCTGGGAAATCTTATATCGTGACGGGGACACTAGAGTCGATGGGGCGGGAAGAAGCGGAAGGAAAATTGAGGGAGCTCGGGGCGACGGTTACTTCATCGGTGACGAGAAATACGACGGCTTTAATTGTTGGTACGAAGCCGGGTCAGTCTAAAATTAAAAAAGCGGAACAATTAGGGATTCCGCAGGTTGGTGAGACTGAGTTTTTGAAAATGTTGGCACAATAGGAAAGACTGGCTACCGGTAAGGGTAACCTTATATTTTAATTATAGCATACTTTATTGAAAAAGTCAAGAAAAAGCCCCTCAACAGGGGGGATTGGTGATCTCTGCGGGAGTCGAACCCGCGTTGTCGGGATGAAAACCCGATGTACT
>JAUNAO010000015.1 GCA_030527565.1 Candidatus Saccharimonadota bacterium | reverse complement strand
TGCTAGCCCACACGATTTCGAGTCGTGCGCCTTCAACCACTCGGCCACGCTTCCACTTCCTATCTTATCATATTTTTTTACTTTTGGCTACCCCGAAGCTTCGCCTGTTGATACTCCCGAATCACCGGCACCCGGCTCAAATAATTCTTCCACATCCCCTGATATCCTCGGCTCATATCTTCAGTATCACCATACCCATCCGCCTGTTCCTCGTAATCATAAAGCGGCGTTGCCAAATCTCCCGCAACCGCCCAGCCTTGCCTAAGCCCCGTCGAAGTAATTGGTGACCGCGTTTCAACCCCGCCAATCCAGCTCCGCCCCGCCTGATCGCTGCACATTAAATACCTAAGTTGCCCGTCATGCGACTCAAACACCTCGGTCCGCGTCGCCCCCGTAAGCGCCGACTGTCCCGTGTACTCCGCTACACGACGCCCAAAATCCGGCGCCCGCCCAGCATCTAACCTTAAATTCTCCGGCGCATGCTTCTTCCGCCCCGCCGCCTCAAATAATTTTACACTTGGCCGCCCCCGAACTTCCTCATAATAATCCCCCCGCATCTGTCCCGCATGCATTTTCTCCGCATATTCCTTCTTCGATCCATAATGCTTCGCCGTCCCCGCCAGTAAAAAGTCCGGATTTGTCGAAGTAATCTTCTTCGCCCCATTCGCCTGCTCAATTTCCGACAACCCCGCCTGAATTTCAAACGGCAAAGTCATCGCCTCTTCGTTGTTGCTCTTTCCAAACCATTCAATCTGCCTACCCTCTGCCGACTTCACGTAATCAGGCATATATCGCCACGTCCCCTGAGAGTTACTCCGGTAATAACCTCGCACCGCCACCCCCCCCTCCTCGGTCGGAATGTATGAGATCACCGCTGACCGCCCTGACTGCAAGGTAAATAAATCCGACATACAAATCGTCTGTCCATCCACCACCATCTGATGACTTGGCAAAAGCCCTGCTTCCTTCAGGGATTCCGCGCTGAGCTGATAACTCTGCCCATCTTGAGCCCAAGCATCACCATCAATTTTTGCTCTCCGGAGCAGCTCTTCCCCAACCGCCTCTTCAACATCAAAAACCTCGACTGCCCTTGTCGGCTGTTCAAAATAACTGAGACCTTCTCCGCCCGTCGGCCTCGGCGCAGCCGTTTCCAAAGGCTCCATCATCGCCGCCTCTTCCCGGAGCCCCTCGAAGGCCTGATAATATTCAAACTTCTTTCCATACAAAGTCAATTCTAAATCGTCCATCGACTGGACATATTTGAACATCTCCTGATCACTCACTTGTGGCTTCAAAAATCCTAAAACCTGCTCGCGTATCTTCTCAAACCCTACCGGAGTTGTTAAATCAATATGCTCATTAGTCGTCGTCAAAAACTGCCTTACGGTCTCCCCACCATTCTCTAGACTCTCAACTCTCGCTCCAGTACAAAACGAAAACAACTGTTTCTGCCACGGGTCGCTCATGATTTTCTCAAAAATCCTCCCCCCGCCCGCGCCATTCTCTGGCGTATCAATCGGCCCCCGAATCTGATTCAAAAAATCCACTTCCGTCTCTTCGCCATATTCCCCCGCCGCCATATCTCTCAAGAAATCACCCCTCATTTCTTCCGATATCGCTACATCTGGCGCCGATATCATCTCAGTATTTCCACCACTAATCAAAAATCCAATCGTCTTTCGCTCCTGTCGTTCCCGCGAAAGTTGCTCCGGAGTTTTTTGCTGCACCTCGGCCACCTGTTCCCAGCCAGTCGTACCTTCTTGTGGGTTATTTGGATTTTTGTTTAACGATTCCATTTAATCTCATTGTATCACGCCAGAACATTTTCCACCACATTTTTAAAAAATGTGTTATAATAATACCGTTGCCCTCTGGGCAATGCTCATTTAATTTCTAGGTGGATGGTAAAACATCCACATTTGCACCCGTAGCTCAGCTGGATAGAGCGTTGGCTTGCGGAGCCAAAGGTCGTAGGTTCGAATCCTGTCGGGTGTACCATTTTGATATTGAATAGCGCAAAGTAAAAGTTTGATGCGAGGGCTTTGCGAGGTTACGACCTCGCAGTGAGGCAAGTCCGCCCGTAACGACGGGCCGGACGTAGCCGTCCCTCGCATGAACTTTTACTTTGCTTTTTTGATGCAACTAACAAAAAAAACGCCCGCCATTTCGGCGGGCAAACTAAACACTAAAACCTGAATCTCCTAAACTAATTCTCTTACTTCAATAACAACACTACTCGTCCAAGACGCCTTATGCGTCCCAACATTATTATGATCGTTATTGATAAAAATCCTGATTTGATGAAACTTTCCATACTTCCGTTCTGCCTTCGTGCAGATTTTCGCCATATAAACCTGTCGCCGTCCCCACGAGCCCATTTTGGCCAAAGCCTCAGCCGCAGACATGATATTTTTCTTGTAAGAAATTTCCATCGGCGTTAAAGATACAGCCTTCCCATCACAATTCCGACACAGCGGTCGCCGCGTTAAATTGATCAAAATCGTATCGTTTCCTTCGCAAAAAATTGTAGATTTGTCCAAATTAAAGATTCTCATCGAACTCCCCCTTCATAATTTTGCGGTTTTAGTGTTTAGTTCTCAAGGTACGCCCCCGAATCCGTCCATTATCCCACAAACCCTAGAATAAATCAACCGCACCATTGCAAAAACCCGCCTTGAAAAGCGGGTTTTCACTAAATCGTTTATTCGGTATAAGTTTCTTTGGTTACAAGATTCCCATACCATTGATAATCGCCATGCTCGGCTTTTGAGAATGCCACAGCTGCTTGTGGCGCGTGAAGTGTATCTTCGAAAATAAACAGTGCCGTACGCACCTCGTGCCCGAACACTTTAGTTACATCGCGCACGATATTTCGAAACGCCGTCTTTTGCTCGAGCGGAGATAACAGATTACACAACTTGTGTACTGGCATCTCCCTTTCGTTTCGAAGGCAGATCAACGGCTCAATGCAGATCTCCCCAAGCACATCAACCGGCAACGAATTCGCCGTCAAATTCACTCTAAGCAACTGTTCGGTCGGATTATAGATAATCGCCTCTCGAAGATTCACTATAATCCCCAAATTCGAACACGTCGTCACTCGTTCTCATATCCATCGCATCTGCTGGATTTCTTTCGCCCATACTCAACTTCCTCTCTCAATAATTTCAGACTTTTTTGATATCCAAATAAACATTATCGGACCAAGATACCTTACGAAGCTCATTGCTTTCGCTCGCAACCTCAACCCTAAACACAACCACGCAGTTGTCGCCATAGCGAGACTTTAAGTCTCTCCAGAGCACTTGGATAATTTCAACCTTGTCCAACTTCGGAGTTCCTTCGAACAACTCAACAAGGAAACGTTCCTTGTTCTTGCCATCCTCCTGGAAACGCAAAGGTTGAATCATCGTCTCACCATCCGGACCCGAAAACGGTAGGTCTTTCTTTGTCAGATTAACATAGCACATGTCTCTGTTAAAAAGCCCTGCCTTATCGAAATTTGTTATTGTCATACAGGTCACCCCCTTCCATTTTTTCAGAATAATTCACCAGCATTAAAACAAACGATTTAGTTTTAAAGGTACCAGGAAATTACTCCAATCCTTTCTATTATAGCACACTTTTCGAAAAAAGTCAATACCGCGTATGCTTTTCTTGCCGAAAAATAGTGTATAATGGAACTATGGACATCGAAAATTGGGATCTCATATCAGATATCATCATGTACGCGGCTATTTTTATCGTCGCCATCTTCGGCTTTATCGGCCTCACTCAACTTTGCCAAAAAAGCGACCAAAAAGGCCTGAAAAAAATCGACAAACCGATTCGCGCCCTCGCGCTTCCCTTTTTTCTCCTCGTTTTAACTTACATTGTTTTTGATTATATTTGGGTGATCGGTACCGCCCCAAACGACCCAACTAAACCTTCCTTCCCTTCGACCCATGCCATGCTCATTACAACCGTCTTCCTAACGACCGCCCTCGCCCTTCCGAAATACATTAAGTCGAAACCCCTCCTCGTCCTCCTCGATTTAATTATGCTAGTTCTTCTCATTATCGCCTGCGCCGGTCGCCTTATCTCGAACAACCATTGGCCAGCTGATGTCGCCTGTGGGATCGTCTTTGGCATTATCTTCGCCACTTTCTACTACTTGGCTATTAAAGAGAAAAAATAATTTCCGAAGCTCTCTAATTATGTTATAATTACCTCATGAAATTCGCGAGTAGTTATGAACCAGGGGACTTTGAAACAGATATTTATGCGGCTTGGGAAACCGAAGGCGTCTTCGCGCCAAAACTCTCAACTCTCCCGACCGACAACAACGCCGATGGCGACGACGACCGGAACGAGAACGATCCGAATACGTTTTCGATCGTTATGCCGCCTCCGAACGCGAACGGTAATCTCCATATCGGCCATGGCCTAACTATCGCAATCGAAGATTCTCTTACTCGCTACTACCGCCTTCGCGGCAAAAGTTCTTGGTTTATCCCTGGTGCCGACCATGCCGGCTTCGAAACCTGGGTCGTCTATGAACGCTTCCTCGAGTCGAAGGGTCATTCCCGCTTCGAATACGATCGCGATTCCCTCTACTCTCAGGTTTGGAACTTTGTTGCTGAACAACGTGGCAATATGGAGCTCCAAATCCGTGCCCTTGGTGCTTCCTGCTCTTGGGATGACCTAACCTTTACTCTCGACGAAAACGTTATTGACCGCGCTTATACAACTTTCGAAAAAATGTGGAATGACGGCTTGATTTATCGTGGTGAAAAACTCGTTAACTTCTGTCCAAAACACCAAACTGCCTTCGCTGACATCGAAGTCGAACATACCGACGAAAAAGGTATGCTCTGGGATATCGCTTATAAACTCGTCGAGGACGAAAATATTGAAATTATTGTCTCGACGACTCGTCCGGAAACCCTTTTTGGCGACTCCGCCGTTGCGGTTAATCCTGAAGATGAACGCTATAAAAATTTGATCGGTAAAAAAGTAAAACTCCCTCTGACCGACCGTGAAATTGAAATTATCGCTGATGAACACGCCGACCCAGAATTCGGCACTGGTGCCGTAAAGATCACCCCAGCCCACGATTTTAACGATTTCGAAGTTGGCGAACGCCATAATCTCGAACGCATCCGCGTCATCTCCGAAGATGGCAAGATGATTAATGTTCCAGAAAAATATCTCGGCCTCTCGACCGCTGATTGCCGAAAACAAGTTTTAAAAGACTTAAAAGACGCCGATTTAGCCCGTGGCGAGAAAAAAATCGAACATTCTGTCGCCCATTGTTATAAATGTGGAACAACAATCGAGCCAATGCTGAAAGAACAGTGGTTCGTTGATGTTGAAAAGCTTGCAAAAACTGCGATCGAGCATCTTAACCGCAACGAAATTAAGTTCCACCCTGAAAACAAGCAAAAAGTTCTCGTTGATTATCTGAAAAACCTGAAAGACTGGAACATTTCCCGCCAAATTCCTTGGGGTATCGCAATCCCAATGTTTAAAAAAGTCGACTCTCGCGCAACTGACGAACCAGATTGGATTTTCGACCGCCGAACTCATCTTAAGGAGATCGAAGTTGCTGGTGTGAAATACGTCCGCGACGAAGACACCTTCGATACTTGGTTCTCTTCTGCGCACTGGCCAATCGTCTGTACGAACTGGACCCCTGAAAACACGAACCCATATTATCCGTTGAACGTCATGGAAACCGCCGGCGATATTCTCTTCGCTTGGGTCGCCCGGATGATTATGATGGGCCTCTATGTAACCGGCGAAGTGCCGTTTAAGGAAGTTTATCTCCATGGTCTCGTCCTCGACGCCCATGGCAAAAAGATGAGCAAATCTAAGGGCAACGTGATTAACCCAATGGACATGATCGCAAAATACGGCTCCGACGCTTTCCGCCTCGGTATTCTCCGCGGTCGCTCCGCCGGCATGAACCAGGCTTTCTCCGAAAACTCCGTCGTTTCCGGTCGCAACCTCTGTAATAAACTTTGGAACATTTCCCGCTTGATTCAGGGTATGATCGACGAAGATGGTGATGTTGACGGCGAAGTTGCGACGAATAACATGGGCGAAGACTGGATTTGCCGCGAATTGAACGAGTGTTTGAAGCAGGTCGAGAGCGACATGAAACATTATCGCTTCTCTGAGGCCGTCGAGACTCTTTATCAGACAATCTGGGATAAATACGCCGGCTGGTTTGTCGAAAGCCAGAAAATCTACCGCAACATCCCTCTCTTAAAGAAGACCTTAGAGACGATTTTGATTGCCTTCCACCCATTCGCTCCGTTCGTTACCGAGGCAATTTGGCAGAATTTAAGCTGGACTGATGGCTTCATTGCCCTCGAGGAATGGCCTCACGAGCTCAAATTTGACCCAATAACGGCCGAGCAGTTCGAAATCCTTATGTCTATCGTCTCGGAAGTAAGAGGCACCTTACAGGCCCTCCCAGGCACCAATAACGCGAAGAAATATGGCCTATTGTACGAAAATGACGCGCTGATTGACGATAATTTACTCTTGATCAAGACCTTGACCCGCGTCCCGTCGATTAACAACGTCAACGGCTCCCCACGCGGCCTCCGCCTCGCTCTCGCGAACCACGAACTCTATCTCGACGTTCCAGAAAAGGTCGTGACCGAGTATCGCGACGCCTTAACTGAGAAAATTCTCGCGGTTGGTCGTGAATTAGATGCCTTAAATGCCCGGATGATGAACCCGAATTACGTCGACCGCGCCCCAGCCCACCTCGTCAAAGAGACGATGGACTTGGTCAAGGAAAAATCCAGCCTCATCGACCGATTAAAAGCCGAATTGAACTTTATTTAAAAAATAACCCCGTCAGGGGTTATTTTTTGTCGAAACGTGATAAATCAAATAAGGTTTTTGTTCCCTTCTCCTGGTCGATAACCGCCTGTGCTTTTTTCACAAGTTTTTCCACAGCCGCTTCCGACTCCCCCGACCCAATATGTACCGTCCGCACCACCCGATTCCCTTCCTTATAACAAACTTGCACCCCAGTTGCCCCCGAGCCAGTTTTAAACTTTCTTATATAAGCCATACCTGTATTCTACCATACTTTTGCACAACTTAGCGGAAGCTTTTTCTACCAATTCCCTTATGGTTAGCAACCGTTTGGCTTAGCAACCGCACTTGACAAACGAAAACGCTCGCGCTAAACTAAAAGTAACAACCGAAAATGAAATGCGGACGGTTGGGAGTAGTACCTATTGATTAGCAACCGACTTAAAACTTAAAAGCCGGAGTTTTTGCTTATGCTATAAAATAAAAAGCGTAAGCAGTCAAGAAAAAACACGTGGGAAAAGCATAAAAAGAAAATACCGGGTCCTAAGACCCGGCTTTCTGCATCTGATTCTTCTTTTTAAAGTGGTTTAATCTGAGCCAGCTAATGAGGAATACCGGCCAGAAGGGAACAACAACAAGGATAATAAATGGTATTTTCGACTTCCCATCTGGGATATCTGCGAGAAAATAACTGACATCCTCACCATTCTGCTGAACCCTACGTATATACGTTGCTCCGTTTTTCTTGTATTGTTCCATGTTGCGATAAGTTACATACCCAGTAAAAGTCGTAGCTAGAAACGCAAGCAACAATATCCACCAGCCATAATTCAAGAACAAGTCCCACGCATCAGATATTGTGAAATCAGCCGCTTCTTCCGCCGCCTCTACCGAAGCCGGCACGATAAACCCGTTTTCATCCAACGCAACCTCTAAACAATAAGATAGTTTTTCGCGTTGCTCCTCGGACAACTCGTTAAAAACCGCCGCGCATTCATTAATCTTCTGCGCTCGCGTTCTCGCAGCCTCGCCTGAGTCGGTAAGGGTAGATATCAGCACCCCCAGTAAGAACGCGGCCGTTATAATGCTGACGAGAATAAACCCCGCATTCCAAACCATCTGCCAGGCAAACGGCCTCAACTCTTTACCTTCTCGAACTCTTAACACTCTTTTCATAGAAGAACCCCCTTTCAGATTTTAATTTACGTGAGAAACCTCATCTCTTAAATTATACCATAAAACCCCTGAATCCCCAAATCCTACCCACTAATGCCTAAAAATGCTATAATCATTTTATGAATATTCCGATCACCCAGTCTAAAATGTGGCAAAAGCTCCAGGACGACCTCGGCGAGACTAACTTCCTCGAAACAGGGAAGGATTACCACTATCTCGCTATCTTAAAGAGAACCCCGGTCGGAAACTATCTTTATCTCCCTTATGGCCCCGTTGCGGAAACTAAAACCGCGCTGAACAAGGCCCTAGAATCGCTTAAGAGCCTCGCGAAAGAAAAAAGCGCTATCTTTATCAGGATCGAGCCTAGAAGCCCTAAAATCAGCCAATATTTGCCAAAGAACGCTAAAAAGACAAAGGATTTGAACCCAAAAGAGACCTGGATTCTCGATTTAACCGGAAACGAGAACGACCTTAAACAAAAACTCCCATCTCGCCTTCTCCGTTACTACCGCAATGCCGAGAAAAACGGCCTCAAAATCGAAAAAACGACTAATCCGGAGCAAATCAAAGAACTCCTAAAACTCCAAAAATCCCTCGCAAAAGAAAAGGGAATTAGCACTTTTTCTGAAAATTACTTGAAAACCGAGCTAAAACAGCCTTTCGCGACTCTCTATCTCGTTAAAAATGCCGAAAATAAAATTCTCGCCGCCGGCCTCGTCTTCGACGACGAAACTACCCGCTATAATCTCCAGGGTGCCCAGTCCGACGACGGCAAAAAACTCCATGCTACCGGTATTTTGACAATTCAACTTATCCTCGACGCCAAAGCCGCTGGAAAAACCGTCTTTGACTTCTGGGGAATCGCCCCTGAAAATGCCCCGAAAAACCACCCTTGGGCCGGCTTTACAAACTTCAAAAAGACCTTCGCTGGCCATGAAGTCAACTATCTCGGCACCTACGATCTCGTCCTAAACCCTATTCGCTATAAAATCTATCAGATTACAAGGGCAATTAGGAGATTTTTATGATTTTCGAGACTATTACAAAAGAAGAGTTTACCACCTTCGCGAAAAACTCCCCCTATAAGTCTTTCATGCAAACTGAGGAAATCGCGAAACTTCGCGAAAAAGGCGGTTGGACCGCCTACTTTCTCGGCGTCCGCAAAAACTCCGAACTAATCGCCGCAACTATGCTCGTCGCAAAGCCAACTTTCCTCGGTAAATCGACCTTTTTCGCCCCAGGCGGCCCCCTTCTCGACCTAAACGACACAAAACTGACAAATTTCTTCCTGAAAAATCTTAAACATTTTATTAAAACTCATAACGGCTTCCTTTTCCGGATTACCCCATATTTCGAGCTCCGCTCTCGCGACATCGATGGCGAACCGACGAAGGATTTTTATCACAAAAAAGCTCTCGAAAACCTCAAAAACAACGGTTTTAAAGCAGTTTCCGATACAACCCAACCAAAATACCTTTTCGCTCTCGACCTCGAGAATAAACCCTACGACGACCTCTATAAAGATTTCCGCAAAAACACCCGCGGCCACATCAAAAAAGCCGAAAAACAAGGCGTCACTCTCCGCGAAATCGACAAATCCGAGTTTAAAACCTTAAAAACCCTAACCGACGGCACCGCCGCTCGCCGCGACTACGACGACCGCAGCCTAACCTATTACAAAAACATGTACGACCTCTTCGCCCCGAAGAACGAAGTTAAATTCGTCCTCGCCGAAGCAAAAATCGACAACAAAGTCGTCCCAATCTCCGTCTCAATGCTGATGACCTATGGCGACGAAGTTGTCTCCCTCTTCTCTGGCAGCGATAAAAAATACATGCGCGACTATAACGCCCAATACCTCGTCAAAGCCGAAATGATCAAATTTGCCGCCGAAAACGGCTTCAAACGCTTTAACTTCTACGGCATCAACGGCCTTCCCGATAAAAACAGTAAAGACTATGGCCTCTACGACTTCAAAAAAGGCTTTAACGGCCATGTCGTTGAACTCCTCGGCACTTACGAACTCGCTGTCACTCCCCTCGCGCATATCTATAACTTTTTGAGAAAACTAAAATGAAAACCTCTGTTTGGAAAATTATCACGAAGAACACCTTTACGCTCTTCAACCTCGTCAACCTTATCCTCGCTCTGATGGTCTTTTTCGTCGGCAGCTATAAAAATATGCTTTTCATCGGTATCGCCATCGCGAACACCCTGATCAGCATCATAAACGAGCTTCGCGCGAAAAAAATCGTCGACAAAATGCGCCTCGTCTCTGAGAAAAACCCAGTCTTAATTAAAAATGGCAAAGAAACCGAAATTAAACCTGAAAAAGTCCAAATTAACGACGAACTAAAACTCTCTCTCGGCGATCAGGTTCTCTTCGATAGCACCGTCCTAACCGGCACCATCGAAGTTAACGAGGCCTTCATTACCGGCGAACAGGAAAATATCCTAAAACAGCCTGGCGATGAACTAATTTCCGGTAGCTTCATCGTTGCCGGTTCCGCCACCGTAAAAGTTAAAAATGTTGGTACCGACAACTTCGTCAATAAACTCGAACAAGATGCAAAAGTCATCAAAACCGCCGACTCAAAACTTTTCAAATTGATGAATAATATCGTCAAATACATCTCCTACATCCTCATCCCGGTCGGCGCCCTTCTCCTCTGGTCCCGCTTCCGCACCGAACAAGACACGACCGTCGCCGTAACTTCTACCGTCGCTGCCCTAATCAACATGATCCCGGAAGGCCTCATTCTCTTAACTTCTTCCGCCCTCGCCCTCTCGACTGTCCGCCTTAGCCGTAAAAAAGTCCTCGTCCAGGACCTCTACTCAATCGAAACCCTCGCCCGCGTTGATTGTATCTGTCTCGACAAAACCGGGACTTTAACAACCGGAAAAATGACCGTAAAAGACATCGTTCCGGCCGATGGCGTCGAAAAAAGCACCCTAAAGAACGCACTAGAGCTTATTTTAGCCCATGTTAAAACCGACAACGCAACAGGTGAAGCTTTGGGTAGAGAATTCGCCCTAGGCACCAAAAATCGCGCCACCGACGAAATCGACGTCGAAGTCATCCCTTTTTCCTCTGATCGCAAGTATTCCGGCATTAAAATTAAAAACACCGAATATGACCTCGGCGCTCTGAAGTTTATCTCTGATAATAAGGCTTTCCAAGCCGCCGAAAAATCCCTCAAAGGCATCTACCGCGTCCTCGCCATTGTTAAAAAGACCGACAAAAAGGAAACCCTCCTCGGTTTCGTCCGCCTTGAAGACGAAATCCGCAAAGATGCCCCCGAAATTATTAATTACTTCTACGATAACAACATCGACATCAAAATCATCTCTGGCGACGACCTAAAAAACGTCACGAACATCGCTGGCCTCGTTGGAGTCAAAAACCTAAACGGCATCGATCTCTCAACCCTAAAACACCCGAATTACAAAAAACTCGTCAAAGAATACGGCATTTTTACTCGCGTCACCCCAAATCAGAAAAGGGAGCTAGTGGGAGCCCTGAAAGAACAGGGAAATACCGTTGCGATGACCGGCGATGGCGTAAACGATATTCTCGCAATGAAAGAAGCCGACTGCTCTATCGCGATCGGTGACGGCTCCGACGCCGCCCGCCGTGCTTCGAAACTTGTCCTCTTAAAATCTAACTTCTCCGCTGTCCCGTCGATTATCGACGAAGGTCGCCAAACGATTAATAACCTCGAACACTCCGCGACCCTCTTCCTCGCGAAAACCGTCTACGCGACCATCCTCGCCGTCGTCTTCGTCCTCCTCCCGTTCTCATACCCCTTCAGCCCGATTGAAATGTCTCTTCTAAACTTCGTCTGTATCGGTTTTCCAGCTTTTGTCCTCGCTCTCGAGAAAAACACCGACCGCATCAAAGACCGTTTTACGACCAACATTATCGAATATTCTTTCCCGATCGGCTTCACCGTCTCGATCGCTATGCTCGCCCTCTCGATTATCTCCGAATTCAACAACTTCTCCCATTTCGAACTAACGACGACCTCCCTCTTTATCACCTTCGCGATTGACCTCATCTTAATCTATTGGATTTCAAAACCTCTGAATAAACTCCGCACCGGCCTCCTCTTTGCGATTATCGCGATTATGACCGCCGCCTTCGGCATCCCATTCATCCGCGAATTCTTCGAATTCACCTTCCTAACAAAAAACGGCCTCATCATCATCGCCGCCGTCATCGCCGCCTCTTTCGGCGTCTTTTTCCTCATGCGTGCCCTCATGCGCCTCATTTCCAAAAAACTCCTAAATATGGTATAATATAAAAATGATTAAAATCATCGCCGGTGGCAAGAAAAACGCAGGCTGGGCCTTAGCCGCTGTCTCTGAATATGAGAAGCGGATGCGAAAGCCCTTCGATTTTGTTTGGCAGTTTATGACCGAAGAAAAACTCGACGCCTATCTCGAAAAATGGCCATTTACGGGCCAAGATTTCGTCATCGTTTGCGATGAACGCGGCAAAAATATCTCATCAGGCGAATATTCGGGGCTCCTCCAATCCGCTTTTTTAGACTCGAAAAACGTCATTATTCTTATCGGTGGCGCCTACGGTTTTGACGAAGAAACTCGTAAAAACGCCGATTTTGTTTGGAGTTTCTCGAAGTTAGTCTTCCCGCACGCCCTTGCTCGCGTTATGGTCGCGGAACAAACTTACCGCGCCGAACAAATTGCCGAAGGGAGACCGTATCATCATGAGTGATGGGAATACACGGATTTTGGGTATCGAAACTAGTTGTGACGAAACCGCTGCCTCTGTCGTCGAGAACGGTAAAAAGATTCTCTCGAACGTCGTCGTTTCCCAAATCGACATTTTCGCCGAATACGGTGGCGTGATCCCTGAAGTTGCCGCCCGCTCTCATCTTGAAGCTATCCAGCCCGTCATCAACAAGGCCTTAAAGGACGCGGGCTGCACCTGGAACGACATCGACGCTATTGCCGTCACTCACGCCCCGGGCCTTCTCGGATCTCTCTTGATCGGAACCCTTACCGCCCGCACCCTCGCGATTTTACATAATAAACCCCTCTACGCTGTCCATCATCTAAAATCCCACATCTACGCAAACTGGCTTGAAACCGAAACTGAGCCCGAATTTCCATTACTTTCGCTCGTAGTTTCTGGCGGTCACACCCAAATCCTCTACATGCCTCGCCACGACGAATTCGAAATTATCGGCACAACCCACGACGACGCAATCGGTGAATGTTTCGACAAAGTCGCCAAAATCCTCGGCCTCCCTTATCCAGGCGGCCCCGCGATCGCAAAAGCCGCCAAAAACGGCGACCCGAACAAATATAAATTACCACATCCAAAAGTTGAAAACCTCGATTTCTCTTTCTCCGGCCTAAAAACTGCCGTCCTCCGCGCGGTACAAAAGGAACTAAATCTCCCAATCTCCCACCCAAGCCACGACCTTAAGAGCCACTTAACTAAGAAACAGGTCGCCGACTTCGCTGCCAGTTTCGAAAAAACCGCGGTCGACATCCTAAGCGAAAAACTCGCCCTCGCCAGGGAAAAATACCCTGAAACTAAATCCCTCGTCATCGCTGGCGGAGTTAGCGCGAACAAAGCCCTCCGTGAAAAGCTAAACGACGCCTTCTTCCCAGATCCAAAGCTCTCCGGCGATAACGGCGCCATGGTCGCCGCTGCTGCCTATTACGAAATTAAGGCTGGCGTCGCCGAAACCGACCCCTATAAACTCAACATCTACCCCCGCATCTCGATCGAAGCAAAATAAAATTATTCGCCCCATGATATATTTCCTCTGTTAAATCGGCATCAAAAAAACGCCAAAGCAGGCGTCAATTTGGCTGGACCGGCAGGATTCGAACCTGCGAATGCTGGGACCAAAACCCAGTGCCTTACCGCTTGGCGACGGTCCAATCTCCCCCGATTATACCACATTTTCTTAAAATTCCCAAAACTCCATCTCACAGGTTCCAACCCGAAGTGCAACATAAAGTTATAAAACGATAAGCCAACAAAA
>JAUNAO010000014.1:7870-14884 GCA_030527565.1 Candidatus Saccharimonadota bacterium | reverse complement strand
TATCTTCAACCGTCGCGCCCTCAAATCTCTCCGGCTTCGCGTCCATTACAATATACTTACCTTGCAACATTTTGCTCGTCGCAAAATCATCAACAATAACTTTATCGAACGCTTCCGCCGCCCGCGCCTCATCTACATATTCATAATAAACCTTCACCGACGTAATATTTGTTCCGTCATGGAAATATACAAACCTCGTAATTTCCGGTTCATATTCCGAAGACTCTAGCGCGGTAATTTCTTCCGGCATTGCAATCACAATTTTAGTATCATCGGTTGTAAAATAATCGCCCGTAATTTCCTGTGGCTGATTAAAAATCATAATCAAAATAATCGTAACGGCAAGAACTAAAATTGCGCCAATTCCGAGAGCAATTGCCTTAATTCGTTCCTTCGTTTTATTTTCCCTTTTCATACTCACTCCTTTTCTCTATTTTAACATAAAAACTATACTTTCGCAGCCGCTCGCGCGATTCTTAATATTTTTTCGCACTTTTCAGAAACACCTTTCACTCTCAAAACAACTTCAAGATCCGAAGATAATAATAGTCGCATTAATTTTATCATTTCTGCATCAATCGCCCCATTCAAAGACGCCTTTAGTGCCATCTCCCCAAAATCCCATTCATACAGAACCTCTGGCGATAACTTTTCACCTGTAACATCAAAATACAAATTGATCTGCTCACCCATTGTCGCTATTAGATTAAACCAAAACCAACTCTCAACTACCTGAAGCTCTGCCCCCGCATCTAAAGCCTTCAAACAACTATCTACTATTCTAAAATACTCAGGCGTCTCCACCTCCGCACTATATTCCATGCTCTCCGCCGCCGCATTCACTCGCCGAAGAATCATCCCCGCAAGTTCCATCCGATCAAAATCTTTCAATATCCCGCCATAATATTTCAACATCTTCGCACCCGTCACAACTCCAAGTTCACTTCTCCCGCGATGGATATTTATATCTATAAGCGAAAACATCTCGACCGCTCCCGCAAGTTTAGATTTTTCCTTTCTTACACTCCTTGCTATAGCCGCGACTTTTCCTTCCGGCGTAATCAAATTTAAAATTCGATCCGCCTCGCCATAATTCGTCCTCCGCATCACATACGCGAGCGTTCTTAAATCACTTTGCGTATTTCTCGGCATACTGAATAATTTCCTCCGGACGCATCGTCTCTTTATTTAACACACCAACCACATCATACGAATCCAAATCTTTTTCCGAAAACCTCAATGACGAAACTATCACAACCGGAATCTTCGCCGTATCATTGTAACTAACCATTTCATTAAGAAATGCAAAACCATCCGGACCCGTCAGCAAAATATCTAAGAAAATCATCGCCGGCAAATTCCCAGCCGAAATTTCATTCATTGCTTCAATTGCATTCGAAAAAATTTGCGTCTGGAACCCAACTTGATCGACCGCCTTCGCAACACACTCCGCCATCAAACGATCGTCATCAATCACAAAAATCATATCGCACTCCAAATATCCATCTGCTTTGAAACCGGCAAATCTACAAAAAAACTCGTCCCGTCTCGATGTCTTACTGCGCCAACTTTCGCGTCCATATACTTCGCAAACTTAGACGCAATATATAATCCCAGCCCGCTCGATCCAGGCCGCATCGCGACCGATTTAGGACCCGAAATTAATTCCGCCTTAATTTCTCGCCATGTATTCATCGGTAACGCTGGACCAAAATCCCGAATCGTTACTCGAACTCGCCCATCTCGTTCTTTTACAACCATCTCCGCCTTTGCTCCTCGCCCAACATAATGCATTGCATTCGTCAAAAAGTTATAAATCACGCTCGCAAGCAACTCTCGATTCGCAAACACTAATCGTGACCGATTTTGATACTTAATTTCAAGTTCACCGGCTCGGAACAAACTCGTAATCTCATTCACGGCATCATCACAAACTGCGCGCACCGCAACCGGCTCCATCGGAAACAAACTTTCCTCAAGCCTCGGCACTTTCATCAAATCATTTATCTGCTTCAAAGCCCTTTCCGAAACCCCCACCATCTCCTCTTGAACTTTTTTGTCCTCAACCGACAGCCCATCAAATGATAAAGATAACGCCAACTGTCGAAGCACCGCCAAAGGCGCCTTCAGCTCATACGCCGCCACCAAAATACCATTCACCTCCTCCATGCTTTAATTATAGCACGGATTACTCTAGGCGTTGAACTTAATCGTCGTAAGAAGTTTGTCGAAATCCTCGGCAAAATGAACCGAATCGGTTTGCAAAACAGCAGTTTTATCACGAATCTTAAAGATTACAATATACCCAGAAAGTTCCGTCCCGGGAATCGTTCCTGTGTAACGATTTGCCGTCGCACCTGCAATCTCAATAACCTCAACCTTTAAATCTGAATCCTTAGCCTCAAGCGCCCTATTATACTCCGCCGCAACCGATTCGAAATCTTTATTACGAATCGTCAAACGAAGCGCGTTAATTGTATCTTTAGAAACTGTATCAACTTGAATCGGATTAAAATACGCATTATAATCCCCGCCCTTCGAAGCATCAGAAGCAACATAAACACTCCAAGTCTTCGGATATTCAAATGTTAATTGACCATAATCAGCTGGGCCCGAAAAAGTTGAATACGGATATTTCTCGCGCTCCGCAAATTCAGTCTCAAGCCTCAAGGCCTGTTCATCCTTCGCCTCCGCAACCGCAACCGCAATTTCACTCTCAACATCCGCTCGTGCCGAATTATACTGCAACATCATCCAAATAAACAAACCTATAAAAGTCGCCAATGCTAAACTAAGAACTACGATCACGATCGTCTTTACGAGACCTGCAGTGTCTTTTTCTTCCGGCACATCTACCGCCGTCACTCCCGCCGACACAACCTGCGGCATTTGAGGAATCTGATTATTATCCATATGCTTATTATATCACTATTTACTAAAATCTTCCGCCAAAACTTCGATTTCGTTTTTCAAATTCAAAAGATCATTTTCAATCTCTTTAGCTAGCTTCGCCGCTTCCTTATAGTTTTCCGATGCTTCTTCGAGTTTAAAGTCGTCCGAATAGAACCATTCAGTTTTTTTATCTAATTCTGCAATCTTTTCACTTAAACTTTTGTTATCTTTCATAGATTTCCTTTACTTCAGCTTTAATTTCTTGACTCTTTGTTGTAATTTTTACAACACTACCAGGAGAAATCTTACCCGATAAAATCGCATAGCCTTGTTTTAAAACTTTTTCTGGATTCAAAATTTCAATTAATTTCATCCTTTGCCTTAACTCATTTTCCACCAACTCAACTCCCGACTCAATCTTTCGCCAAACATTCTCCATCCCGCCTCTAATTTCAATTGTGATTTTCTGGTCAATCTTCTGAATAATCAACTGTCCAGTCCGGATCATATTTTGTCTAACTTTGCGAATCTCAACCTCGCGATCTCGCGTTAACATTTCCGCTGCGTTAGACGGCGTCGAAGCCCTAACGTCTGCCGCAAAATCTGACAAAGACTCATCAACCTCATGCCCAATTCCCGTAATTACCGGAATTTTCGAAGCCGCAATCGCCCGCACTAACTCTTCATCATTAAACGCCGCAAGATCATCCGCCGATCCACCCCCTCGAATAATTGCAATCGCTTCAACTTCCCCACGTTCATTAAAATATTTCAAAGCCCGCGTGATCTGCGCCGCCGCGTCCATACCTTGAACCTGCGTATGCGCAACCGAAACTTTTATCCCGCCCCATCTCGCATTCAAAATTTTTATAAAATCAGCATACCCAGCCGCACCAGTACTTGAAACCACCCCGAGTTTCGTTAATTTCTCCGGCAACTTCCGTTTTTTCGCCAGATCGAATAGCCCTTCTTCTGCTAATTTCTTCTTCAACATCTCAAACGACTTTTTTAAACTTCCCTCCCCAACCGGCTGCAAACTCGAAACCGTGAGCGAAAACTTCCCCCATTTTGTCAATTTTGGCACCCCTCTCACCACAATTTTCATACCATCTTCAATCGGCATTTTCAGCGACCATAAAGACATAAAACACGAAACACTAGTCTCCTCATCTTTCAAATCAAAAAACACCCATTTCCCCTGATTTATTTTAAAACTTGCAACTTCCCCCTCAACTAAAACCCCAGAATATCCATACTCTAAAGTTTCATTAACGACCGTTATAAACTCAGACGGCGAAAATTTAGGCGCTTCGCTCATCCTCTGCCTTTTTACCTCTGATTGTTCTATAATATGGCAACCAGCCCGTCCCAATCGTAAATAATAGCGTCAAAACCCGCGTCATCATCACAATAATCAACGCAACACCTTCATCCGCCCCAAGCGCAATCATCACGCCCGCCATACCAAGTTCATAAAGCCCATAAGGCACAATCCCATCAAACACCGATCCAATTGCCTCACCGATCATAATCACCGGCAAAAGCTCCGGTCGCCCAAGCGAAATCGCCACCACCCAATACGCCCCAACTTCAAGAAAACTATAAAGTAATCCCCAAAGTGCCGGCTTTTTCAGCGCCTTCTTATCTTTTTTCACAATCACAACAGATTCATGAATATCCATAAAATACTCTTCAATTTTATTACAGCGCGTCATACACTTCACTCGCCCGAATGTCACAACTCGCATAAAACCATTTGCAATCTTTACAATTAATTTCGCGAAGAAACCAATTCGTTTTTTACTCGATGCTACAAACACAATCAACGTAAGCGCAATAAACATTCCAAGATTCATCACTAACGCCACCCAGATCACCCACATTGCATCTTCTGGAATCGCCCGCATAATCAGCAGAACAATCACCGCAACTAGAGCCTGAAAATAATTCACTACCGTCGTAATTACATACCGAAAAATATACAAGAAACTCGACTGTCCCGCCGAAATCCCATACGGCTTAAAGCGATATAACAAATAAGCGAGCCCGCCAATCCCACCCGCCGGCACCGCTCGCGTCACAAAATTCAATTCCGTTGCAACTCGCATCTGTTCTTTTTTACTAAATTTCTGACGATATTTCTCCCGAATATATGAAAAGAAAATCTGCCCACAAGTATAGTACATATATAACTGTTCAGGAATCAGAAGCAACAATACAAACAAATTCGCTTCATTAAGATGCTCGAAAGTCCCGACAATATCCCCCCAGTTCATATAAATCACTACTAAAACCAACGCCACCGATAATAATGTAAAGAAATTCTTCACTGAAATCCATTTATGTTTTTTCATAAGGACATTATACCATGTTTTAGCTAACTTCCTAAGCGGAACATAAAGAAAACCCCAAGCTGGGGTTTTCAGAGGCGAGCCCCGTAAAGACGGGCGCGAGCCGGGTTCCGCGTGGAAGTTAGCAAAACATACTTAGCGTACTTCGACACGAACTCGTGGCAAAGATTTACCCGAAAAATGTGTCTTTTTAACCTTAACAAACGTAACTACGCCGTCTTTTGCTGCATGAATCGTGAAATTCCGCGACATATAAGTCCCAGGACCAGCAATCTTCGTAGCACCAGTCTGGCGAACGAGAACTTCACCATTCTTAACTTTCTGACCACCAAAGCGTTTGACGCCGAGGCGCTGGCCAGCATTGTTGTGTATATTCTTGGCGGTACCGCCAGCTTTTACGTGTGACATTATTTCTTCCTTAAAATTATTATATCTCTCGCAACTACTTGACCCTCTCGATGATAAAGAAGACCCTCGCGCGATTTATTCTCTATATTATACCAAGCCTCGAGCGTTTCGTCAAGGATTTCCAACCTAGAATATTCTCCATTTTCCCTGAGCCATGCCGGCGCCGCCAAAACCACTGGAGTCCCCGCCTTAATTTGACCCGCCAAATTCTTCAAAAACCCCCGAATAATCGTTCCGCATTCCTGTTTTTCGGCTTTCAATTTAATTTCCGCTGGAGGCAACGACATCGGCCGCCCCAAATACCCCTCACACGCCACCGCATCAATCCTCCCTTGCCATTTATAATCCATCGCGTCGCCTTTTTCAACTTTCCAGGTCGCTGCAAATGGTGTTGTATTTTTTACAACACTTTTTTCTAGGTCGTTGCAAAGCCACTTCAAGTTTCTCTCGCTATATTCAACCATTCTCTCCGACAAATCCGTTCCATATGCCTCGTATCCCATCAAAATCGCTTCTTGCAAAACCACCCCAGTCCCGCAAAACGGATCCAACACCCGAGATCCTGACGGCAAATCACCACATAAATTAATTAAAATCTGCGCCAACTTCGGCGGCAACATCCCAACAAACGCATCTCGCGCCGGCCTCACCTGATCGCGCCGACTATACGCATCAATATCCTGCACAAAAATCACCCTATACCACTCTTCGTTGAGCTTCAAAAGTTCAACTTTGCGATCATTCTTACCGCTCAGCCCATTATGTAGAGATGTCGCCGTCGACAACTCGGCGTCCTTGTTCTCAACCACCCTAACAGAACGACCATGCCTCACCAAAATCTTCTTCAATTTCAGCGCTTCCGTCGCCGCTGTCTTTCGATTCGCCCCGCGCGAAAAATCCGAAACGCCTAACGTAATCTTCCCCTCCGGCAACCCAGCCAAAAAATCAATCACCCGCCCATCAATTTTCTCCGCCAATTTCAAAACTCCGCCCAACCGATTAGGATTGAAAGAAATCTTCTCAACGACCTCAAAACGAATGATTTTTCCATCACTAAAAATCTTCGCTTCCGGCAAAAGCGCCGTAAGTTCCGCTTTTGAAATCTCTGGTTGTCGCCCAGCCACCGCTAAATATTTCATTTTATAATCAAAAACTTATTTTTACCTTTTTTAATAATCGCAGTCTGATCAACCGAAATTTCTTCATTGACCTTTACGCCGTTAATCGAAATTGCTCCGCCCGCGATAAACTCACGCGCCTTTTTCTTCGATTCCGCAAGCCCCGTAGTAACCAACGCATCAACTAACGCAGTTCCCTTCGCAACAACCGGCAAATAAGCCGCGAATTCATTTAGTTCATCCTC
>JAUNAO010000014.1:0-7770 GCA_030527565.1 Candidatus Saccharimonadota bacterium | reverse complement strand
GAACTTGCTAGCCAAACCGCATTCCCCTCCGACTTTCCAAACTTTCGCCCCGTCACCGGATCGATCACCAGCGGCGTCGACCAAGCATCCGCCCGCGCACCCTCAAGTCGCTTAATCAAATGAATGCCGCTCGAGCAGTTTCCAAACTGATCCGCTCCGCAAAGTTGCAACGAAACTCCATGCTCACGATAAAGATGCAAGAAATCATAACCTTGGATTAATGTATACGAAAACTCCGCATATGAAATCCCCGAACCGCCTTCACCAATCCGATTCTGCACAAACTGTCGATCGAGAAGTTGCGTCATCGAGAAACTCTTCCCAACTTCACGCAAAAAATCAAGATAATTAATATTCTTAAACCAATCAAAATTATCAACCATCGTAACTTTATCGGCTTTAATTACTCGTTCAATTTGCGCTCGAATACAACTCTTATTATGCTCAACCTCTTCTAAACTCTTCAAATCACGTTCGCCGTTATCTTTCGGATCACCAATCTGCCCAGTCGCCCCACCAACCAACAAAACTGGCTCATATCCATGTCTAACAAAACACGCACACATCATAAGCGCCGCCAAGTTCCCAATCGTCAGAGAATCTGCCGATGGATCTGCGCCCCAATAAAACTTCTTCGATTCGCGCGTATCAAGCTCCGCCGCCGTCTCAAAAGTATTTTCTGCTATAAATCCCCGATAGATAAGTTCTTCTGATAATTTCATACAAAAAATTATACCACCAACTCAGAGATTTCGCAATTTTTACCGTTTAAATTGTTACGCCCTCGCGTGCTTTATCCGCCCACTTATCCGCCATTTCATTCAATTCAGTTCCAACGTGCCCCCGCACCCAAACCAACTTAACTGGATGGCTAATATAAAGTTCGTAAAGTTCCTTCACAATATCCAAATTCTTAATTGGCCCCGTTTTTTTCGTCCAACCATTCATCCTCCAACTCGGCGCCCATTTCGTCAACACATTAATCCAAAATTCTGAGTCCGAATGAATTTCACAACCTTCATCGCCAGCATATTTTATCGCCGCAATCATTGCTTTTCCCTCCATCCGAATATTCGTTGAATCCTCCTCGCGGCCCAAAACTACCGGTCGCGAAGCGCCGCCCTTAACTTCCTCAATCACCGCAAACCCACCAACTCCAGGATTTGGTATTGCGCTTCCGTCTGTCCATAAAATCTTCATGTTTCTATTATACACTCCCTACTCAAAAATCGGCAAATCTTCCGGAAATGGATCAAAATCATCCGAAAAATCGTCAGCAAAATCGTCTTCCGTAAATTCCGCTTCCTGAATTTTGTATGGATTATACCCAATCTCCAACAAAAATCTCGATGGCATATTATAATTCCGACTCCCGAAAGAAAATCGAGATGCCGCATAAGTCAAAAACAATTGTCGCATTGCCCGCGTCATCCCGACATACATCAGCCGTCGCTCCTCCTCGAGCTCCGCCTGATCATCAAATGCCCGTGAACCGGGAAACAATCCTTCCTCAAGTCCAACCATAAACACTACTGGAAATTCCAAACCTTTCGCCGCATGCAAAGTCATTAAAGTCACCGAATCTTTCCCATTTGCTTCATCCGCCGACGAAATCAAAGCCGCATCGGCCAAAAAATCTTCCAACCTTTCATATTCCGCTGCATTTGCTGCCAAAACTTCCAAGTTTTTCATTCTTTCTTCACCAGTCGGCGTCCCATCATCCAAAAGTTCCGCAAAATTAAAATGCGAAATTACTCGCCGAACAATCTCGCCAAGATTTTCCTCTTCCTCAATCTCTCGCAAAAACTCACACAATTTAAGAAGTCCCGCCCGCGCCTTCGCCACAGTCAAAACATCTGGAAAATCTAAATCTTTTAGCGGCGCCGCACCCTTATAAGAATCTATCGCCGACAAAACTTTTTTCATCGAAACTTCACCAATTCCCGACAAAACATTTTTCGCTACCCGCTCAAAACTGACTTTGTCACGCCCCGAAACCGCCAACTTTAGAATCGCCAACACATCTTTCACTTCTTTGCGATCGTAAAATCTTACACCGCCCACAATTTTATACGGAATTTTATAGTCAATGAATGCTTTTTCAAACGCCAAAGACTGCGCATTCGTCCGATACAAAACCGCGAAATCGGAAAAGTCCGGAAACTTCCGTTGCAAGTTTAAAATCTTCATCGCAACATATCGCGCCTCCGCCATCTCATCATTCAAATTTTCAATCTCAACCGGCTCCCCATCCCCCGCTTCCGTATATAAAATCTTCTCGGTCCGCGTTTTGTTTTCATTAATCACTTTTTGCGACGCTTTCAAAATATTTCCCGTCGAACGATAATTTTGTTCAAGTTTGATAACTTTCGCACCAGGAAAATCCCGTTCAAAGTTCAAAATATTTGTAAAATCCGCCCCCCGCCACGAGTAAATCGACTGCCAGTCATCCCCCACCACACAAATATTCCTCTCGCTCGAAACTAAAAGTCGCACTATTTGGTACTGAATTGTATTTGTATCCTGATATTCATCAATCAAAATATGCCGAAACCGCTCTTGCCACTTTTTCCTAACTTCCACATTCTCCAAAAAAAGTTTCAAAACTCTCAACAGTAAATCGTCGAAATCTAAAGCTCCCGCTCTATCTTTCTCTTCCTCATATTTTTTAAACACCTTTGCAATCTGCTGTTGTTGCGGATAAAACGCTTTTGCCGCATACTCCTCCGGTCCATTTCCCTGATTCTTCTCCGCCGAAATAATCGACTGAATCGATTTTGGTTTCAGAGCCTTATTTTCCGACAACTTCAAATCCTTCAAAATTCTTCGCACTAACGCAACTTGATCGTCCGCATCATAAATCACAAAATCGCGCGCAAGTCCCGCCGCCTCCGCCTCAATTCGTAGAATCCTTACCGCAATCCCATGAAAAGTCCCCATATAAGGCATCACAACCCCATGCACCAACTTTTCAACTCGCTCTTTCATCTCCCGTGCCGCCTTATTCGTAAAAGTCACCGCAAGAATTTCAGCCGGCCTCACACCATGCAAAATTAAATTAGCAATTCGATGCGTCAAAGTTTTCGTTTTTCCCGATCCCGCACCCGCCAAAATCAATAGCGGCCCTGATAAAGTTTCCACCGCTTCTTTTTGTGCCGGATTTAAACCTTTTAGAACATCAATCATCTAAATTCCCGTCAATGGCACTATATCCGCACCAAGATGTCGAAGTCTCGCCGCAAAATCTTGATATCCGCGATTGATTGGATAAACATTGCGGAGAATCGAAGTTCCAGGCGCCGCCAACATCCCAATTAAAACTACTACTGCCGGCCGAAGTGCCTGTGGCGCTACCAATTCCGCCGATCGCCAATTTGTCGGCCCTTCAACATAAATCCGATGCGCATCAAGAAGTTCGACTTTCACGTTTAAATTCGCCAGCTCCGTTGTATAAATCGCCCGATTTTCAAACACCCAATCATGGATCAAAGTTCGCCCCTCGCTCACCGCCGCAATTACCGAGAAAAACGGCAAGTTGTCGATATTAAGACCAGGAAATGGCATCGGATGAATCTTATCAACCGGCGCGACAAGTTTCGATTTCTTAATCGTCAAATCAACCAGCCGCGTCCGCCCGTTCGCCGACACATACTCCGCCGTTTTTTCAAACTTCATATTCATCGATTTCAAAACTTCAAGCTCAATTTCAAGAAATTCAATCGGCGCCCGAAGCAACGTAATTTCCGAATGCGTCACGAGTGCCGCCGCAATAAAACTCATCGCCTCAATCGGATCTTCCGATAAATAATAATCAACATCCGCATTAATCGCTGGCCGTCCACGCACGACCAATTTTGTCGTCCCAATCCCGCTAATTTTTACCCCCAACTTCTCCAAGAAGAAACAAACATCCTGCACCATATAATTCGGCGAAGCCCCGACAATCGTCGTTTTCCCAGGACAAAGCGCCGCCGCCATTAAAACATTTTCCGTTACCGTATCGCCACGCTCAGTCAAAACGATATATCGATCCGTCGCATTCAACATTTTTTGATTCACCGTAACTTCATAGAAACCACTATTACACTCCGCGTCAATATTGAGACCAAATGATTCCAAAGCCTTGAGATGTGGCTCAACCGTCCGAGTTCCAAGCGAGCATCCTCCCGCATACGGAATCCGAAACTTTGCATAGCGATGAATTAATGGTCCAAGAAACATAATAATCGATCGCGTTCGACGCGCCGCTTCAACGTCCATATCTTCCAATTTTAATTCGCGTGGTGATATAATTTCGAGATCCCGGCGACGATTAATCCAGTGGCATTTTACGCCAATCGATTCCAAAACTTCAATAATTCGAAAGACTTCCTCAATCCGCGCAACTCGATGCAAAACCGTTTTCCCAGTATTCAAAAGCGCCGCACATAAAAGTCCAACCGCTGCATTTTTTGAAGTATTAATCGTAATTTCGCCATGCAATTCTTTCCCGCCACGGATCCGAAAACTCTGTGAAACTGAGTCATTTATAGAGAGAATTTGATTTCCAAGCGCCTCAGACAACTTTTTAATCATATCCAGCGAAATGTTTTGTCCACCTTTTTCAATTCGGTGAATCGCTGACTGGCTCGATCCAACCGCTTCCGCAAGCTCCTCCTGGGTCCACCCCTTCTCATTGCGCATCTGCTCGATCGTCTCACCAATCACTTCCTGATAAGTTTTCGTCTTTTTCATGAAAAAATTATATCATGGGGCGAATATTTTGGTCAATAATTAAAGCACTTTTAATCCAGGCAATTCTTTCCCCAATAAGAACTCAAGCGCCGCCCCTCCTCCAGTCGAAATCAACCCATACTTAAGCCTAGGATGCTCCTCCATCGTTTTTTCAACAAACGCCGTCGTATCGCCACCACAAATCACCGTAAGGCAATCTTCCTTCTCGCCCAAAACTTCAGCCATAATCGTCGAAGCCGTCGCATAAGCCGGATCTTCGACTTTGCCTAACACCCCATTCCAAATCACCGTTTTCGCATCCATCAACTTTTCAGCAAATTTCGCCGTGGCAACTGGACCAATGTCAAGCTTCGTGCCCTCCATATCCGTATCAAAATCTTCCGCTACATAAACCTTCGGATCATCCAACTTAAATCCGTCCGCCGCAATCTTCCCACCAACCAAAATCCGATCCGCAATCCCTAAAAATTTCTCAATTAAAGGCGACTTATCCTCAACTTTTGAACCGCCAATAATCAAAACCAGTGGCCGTTCTGGATCTGAAATCGTCTTTGAGAGCATCTCGACTTCTCTCTCGACTAGTAGCCCTGCATAAGCCGGCAATAATCTTGCCATCGCATCAGTCGACGCATGTGCACGGTGTACAACCGCAAACCCATCCTGAACAAAAACTTCCGCCCCCGTTACATCAATAATTCCTTGTGCAAATTCTTCCGAATTCTCCTCTTCGCCTGGATAGAATCGCAAATTTTCTAAAAGTAAAACTTCCCCCTCTTTCATTGCGGAAACTTTTTCACGCACCGCTTCCGAATCGACTGAATCAATAAATGAAACTCGCGAAACTAACTTATCTAAAACCTTCACAACCGGTGCCAAAGACAATTCAGGCGTTACCCCCTCTGGCCGCCCAAGATGTGAAATTAAAATAATTTTTGCTGCTCCCCCCTCACGCAACATTTCAATCGTTGGCACGCTTGCCCGAATTCGAAGATCATCAACTATTTTTCCCGATTCCATCGGAACGTTGTAATCCACCCTCACAATTACTGTTTTACCCTTAAAATCAACTCCTTTTATCGCTCGCATGCCAACCTTTCTAACTTTAAATTTTTCGAACTCGAATCGTATCGGAACCAGCCTTGTCCTTATCGCCCGAAACAATCACAGCAACAAGGTCTTTCTTCCCCTCTTCCGGCTTCAAATATCCAGATTCTTTCAGCTCAACTCCAAGGTCATAACCAAATTCCGGCGAATATGGCCTTACAAACGCTGCATTCGCATACATCAAAGCCATCTGGTTTGCTACACGTTCAATTGGCGTAACCGAAACGATCGGTACATTTGGTCGCTGCGCCGCCACCATCGTAGCCGTCGCGCCCGAAGCTGTCTGGCAGATAATCAAATCTGCATTAATCTTCTCCGCCAACCGAGCCGCCGCATACGAAATCGCATCGTACGCCGCACTTCCACCAGCTGGCAAATGCTCCATTCGTGCAACCCTTGAATGGCCCTGCGTATAAAGAATAACCTTTTTCATTGCCTTCACAGCTTCAATTGGATATTTCCCATTCGCCGTTTCATCCGACAACATCACCACATCCGCACCTTGAACAACTGCAGTTGCAACATCGGAAACTTCCGCACGTGTCGGTTCTGGCGAATCAACCATCGACGACAACATTTGCGTCGCAACGATGCAGAGTTTTGAATGTGCCCGACACATCGCAATTAACTTCCGCTGCACGATTGGCACGACTTCAGCCCCCGCCTCAACCGCCATATCACCTCGCGCAATCATAATCCCATCCGAAGCTTTTACAATCTCTTCAAGATTTTCATCCGTCGAAATCGCCTTCTTCGTCTCAATCTTCGCAACAACTTTTGCCGTCGAACCATGCGACAATAATAACTGTTTCAATTTCTCAATATCGCTCGCAGTCTGAACAAACGAAAGCGCAACATAATCATAATCCTGCTTTGCGCCATATTCAATATCCGCAAGATCTTTCGGAGTTAAAATATCGCCACCAAAATCAGTTTCCGGCAAATTCAAACCCTTCTTCGACATGATAAAACCATCATTCAAAATCGCGACTTTAATCGCAGTCTCCGAAACAATCTCAACCACTTCCGATTTTACTTTTCCATCAAACATCGAAAGCGGCTCACCAACTTTTACTTTTTCCGCAAGATTATACTGTACTGGCACTCGTTTACTACCATCATGTTCATAGTTCGGATCTGCCTCTAAAATCAACTCATCTCCAGTAACAAGATCCAAATGATTATCAACTAACGTCCCCAGCCGAATTTTCGGGCCTTGAAGATCCTGCAGAATCGCAACCGAACGACCTTTTTTCGCCGCCGCTGCCCGGATCCACGCAATCTGCTCATCACGTTCTTCGTTCGTTCCATGCGAACAATTCAACCGACACCCATTAACCCCCGCCATAATCATTTCTTCGACCTTTTCCGCCCCAAACACCGACGGTCCAACCGTCGCCAAAATTTTTGTTCTCTTAAAAAGTTTACTCATATAAATATCTTACCATAAAACTTATCTTATGGTAAGATAAAGTTATGGTTAAACGTACTATTCTCACCATAATCATCCTCGCCATTCTGGCTGTCGTTGCTGCTGCCTTTTCCGCCATCTTTATTACCGACGAAAAAATCACAAAACACGAAATCGAATCCCTCGCTAAAGATTATTATGAAAATTATCTTTACGAAACTATTTCTAACGCGAACAAGGAAAAACCCCTTTCTGAAGTTTTGAAAGAATATGAAACTTCCGGCTTTTCCGACGTTTCTCTTCGCCAACTTATCATTTTTAATGATGTCGACGGAAAAAACCTAACCAATTTTTGCGACGAAAATAAAACCACACTTCGTTTTTACCCAAAATCACCTTTCGGAAAAACTGATTACGACATAAAATATAAATACACTAGCAATATCGAATAATTTTTCTTAAAATAAAGGCACTGTCTCTTATTATAACGGATATTAAAACTGGTTTTAATACAGAAAACG
>JAUNAO010000013.1 GCA_030527565.1 Candidatus Saccharimonadota bacterium | reverse complement strand
CCTCGTCTCAGACATCGGCGTCAAGAAAATCACATTTTCCCGCGATCGATCAAGCCCCGAAATTTCAACCTCGCCAGTCTCATTTAATCCTAACAGCGCATCATTCAAAACGACCGCCGCTCGCGTTCCGGTATTTGTAAACTTAACCCTAACTGTTTCTCCGTCAACAAAAGTTTCTAAAATTTCCAGCGTCGGCAATTCTGCTTCCTCTACAATAGCCTCCGCAGCAAGGCTAAACGCGCTCGCCTCCGCCGCGTCGTTCGGCATAACACTATGCAGCACCTCATCGTCCAGCCCTTCCGCCCAATCCTCGTTCTCATCAATAATCGTCAAGCTCCCACCAGTCTTACTGGTCAGAGAATTGTATCGATTAATCATCACGCCAGGCCACTGGTCCTCGTATCGCTCAGTCGTAATACCTGCAAAAATTTTCACTCCCGCGGCATTGCTCGCACTAATTACCTCGGCGCTTGTCGCAAGCAACCGATCTTCCTCCAAAAACAAAGAATTTGAAAAAACGACTAGCGATTTTTCCGCATCCGTCTCCCAGCCCGTTTCCGTAATCGCCTTCTTCAGCGCCGACATCGTCACATCCCCACCAACGGTCAACGCCAACTGCCCGCTGGACAACCTCGAAAACGCAATTAAAATTTCTTCCTCGGTTGTGCATTCTCCGAAATCGCACAATCTCCGCACGTTCGAAAACCCCATCGTATTAATGTCGTAATAATAAACCGCCACCCGCTTCCCTAATTTTATCGCCTCAATCGCACTCTCCCTCGCCGCCGCCGTCGGAGACCATTCGCTAACGTTTCTATCGCTTTTATCATTTACGGCAAGATAAACAATATCATGATATGATTTTTCTTCCGCGATTTCCAAATTGAACGCCGCCCGAATTTTCTCGAAAATCGTCTCCGCCGCTTTCTTGTAAATGCTATCTTTCACATACGACACATGGCTCGAAATACTGACGTATGATGAGCAGAAAATATCGTGCGTATTACACCACGTGCCTAATTTTCCATTCCAGCCCGCCGGCTCGTAAGGTATGTTTCCGCCGAGGAGCCCAATAAACGCAAAACAATCCGGTACATACTCACGATAACTAGAAAGCCCAATATTAAAGCACGCCGGCGGAACTAGCCCAAGCCCTTCCGGTAAATAAATTTTCGGATCTCCAAAAGTCGCCGCGTAAATTACTTTGTCTGAGTTTAGCCGCGACAAGGCTCGCGAAACTACCATCGCACCCTGCGAATATCCCCCAATCACATATTTCGTTTCCTCGCAGCCATTATTGACTAAGTTTTCCAACTTTTCAACTCCAGCATACACACTTTCGCCAAAACTAAATGCTTCTCCCGCTCCAAAAAATGCACCGACCGCAACCCCAAAGTCTAAGCCGATCGCTGGATAGTCGAGATCAATAAATTCATAGTCAAGCGTCGTCCCCGCGAGATGCGTTTCGATCTCCGCCTTAAAAGTTAAATAGTCGTCCGTCTTTCCGATCTCACCGCCCGATCCGCGCAAAAATACAACTCGAAGCGCTGGACAATTTTCCGTCGCGTTCGCCGTCACGAAATTTATTGGCAGCTCAACTAACCCAATCGTTAAAATTGCCGTCATGATTAAACATTTTACTCTTCTCATTTTTCTCCCATTTTAAATTTTGTCGCATTATAGTCATATCCCGCTCCAAAAATCAACCCCCACCTTCTGCTTATGATATAATTAAGACATTATGAGCGAAAAACAACGACGGTGGGATGAATATTTTATGAAAATCGCCGAGACCGTGGCCGAGAAATCGAAGGACCCGTCCTCGAAAATGGGTTGCGTGATCGTCGATCCTAGAAAACGAGTTGTCTCGCTTGGTTATAACGGCATGATTCAAGGCGCCGATGAAACAAAAATGACACTCAGCGAACGTCCAATGAAATATTATTTTGCGATTCATTCCGAGATGAATGCTTTGATTTTTGCGCACCAAGATTTATCCGGCTGCACATTATATAACCGTGTCGCGACTTGTGAAAACTGTCTGAAATATTGTCTACAGGCGGGGATTAAACGTTTTGTTTATGGTGAACTCCGCGTTCATTCCCATTCTTCCGATCCCAAAAAATCAATGACCAACATCGAAACCGACGAAGCGATCGTTCGTCTTCTCGCCGCGATGCCGGATGTTGAAACTTTGAATTTCAAAAACGGCAAAACTTATATTGAAGACATTATCGATTCTTACGAAAAAGATTCCGAAGAATATAAGCGTCTAATTAAATGGATTTAGAAATAACTTTTGATTTTTTCGAATACTTCATCAATCGCTCCGTTTGCATCAATTTCGATCACGTCAAAATCCTTAATAATATTTCGGTAGCCTTGATTTAATTTCTTCTGGAATTCTCCGCCTTTCGATTTCCAAAACTCTTCTTTTCGCGACCATTTATTATTATCCTGCACACCCAAGCGTTCAGCCTGCTTGTCTTCATCCAAGGTTAAAACAAAAGTTTTATCCGGATTAAAATATCTTTCTGGCATCACGGTTTTGTGAACTTTTGTAATCAATGAACGTGAAACTCCGCCGCAATATCCTTCATAAATTAAAGTCGAAAACCAATTCCGCGTCACAATAACAATCCCGCCTTCTTTCAAAGTTGGCTCTGCTAACTTCCGCCACTGCTCGTACCGATTCACTAAATACAATAGAACTCGAGTCCGGTTATCGATATTTTGATGCGAACCATAATTCAATCGCGCGATTTCTACAACAAACTCATCATCGCTATCCGTACCGCCTTCGCCATAATGCACGACTTTTTTGCCCTGCGCTTCGAAATATTCCGTTAATTTTTTCGCCTGCGTTGACTTACCAGTTCCATCTTGTCCTTCAACTACAATATACATTATTCAGACTCCTTTAAGTATTTAGCATAACAAGCCGGACAGATTGCCCGATATTTAATTTCATTCGTTCCGTCATCAATCAAAATATCCGGACCATCCGCAACTAATTTCCCATTCAACCATCGCGAATTGAACGTTGCTTTTTTGCCACATTCACAAATCGTTTTCAGCTCCTCAATATCGTGCGCAATTTGTAATAATCTAGTCGCCCCTTCAAACCCGCCATCATCTTGCCGGAAATTTAAGCGGAGTCCATACGCCATTACCGGAATATTAAGTTCGATTGTGACCCGCATTAACTCGTCAGCTTGCCTAGGAGTTAAAAACTGCGCTTCATCAACTAAGATACAGTGGGCTTTCCTATATTTTTTCTTAATCTCATTGAATAGATTCATCTCTCGCGAAAAACAAAAATCTGTCTCTCGTTCTGGTCCAATCCGCGTTAATAGTTTTGTACCATTTTTAATATCCGTAGCTGGTTTTATCACACAAACTTGATGTCCGCGTTCTTCATAATTAAAAGCAACTTGCAGTAGCTGCATCGTTTTTCCGCACCCCATTGCACCATATCGAAAATACAATTTCGCCATATTACCTCTTTTCCATAATTATATCACAAGGTATAATTATTTTATGCATGAGAGTTGGAAAACATTTTTAAATTCTGAATTCAACAAACCTTATTTTAAAGAACTTTCAAAGTTTTTAACTGCAGAGTATGAGACGAAAACTATTTTTCCGAGAAAATCTCTAGTTTTCTCAGCCTTCACAACCGATTTAAACGATGTAAAAGTTGTCATTCTTGGCCAAGATCCATATCATACCCCAGGCGCTGCCGAAGGACTTGCTTTTTCGGTTCCGCGCACCGAAAAAATTCCGCCGTCACTCATTAATATCTATAAAGAAATTGACGACGACATCGGTTCGCATAAAAATCTAACCGGCTCACTAAGAAATTGGCAAACTCAAGGCGTCTTATTACTGAATACCGTTTTAACTGTTGAAGCGCATAGGGCCGGCTCGCACCGCGGGAAAGGTTGGGAGATTTTTACAACCGAAGTCATCAAATATCTAAACGAAACTAGGCCGAATTTAGTTTTTATTTTGTGGGGCCGCGATGCAAGAAATAAAAAAGGATTGATCGATCAGTCGAAGCACCTCATCCTCGAATCGCCACACCCATCTCCGCTTTCCGCGCACGCTGGATTTTTTGGTAACCATCATTTTTCAAAAACTAATCAGTTTCTCCGCGACCATGGTTTAACCGAAATCGAATGGTAAAATTCTAACCAGCAAATTGTGAGTTATATAATTCGGCATAGAAACCGTTTAATTTTAATAGCTCATTATGATTCCCCTGCTCGACAATATTCCCATCTTTCATTACGAGAATTAAATCCGAATTTCGGATCGTCGAAAGCCGATGCGCAATTACGAACGAGGTTCGTTTCTTTGTCAATTTTTCAAAAGATTCTTGGATGAGTTGTTCAGTTCGCGTATCAACATTCGAAGTCGCCTCATCTAAAATCATCATTGGTGGTTCCGCAACCATTGCTCGCGCAATCGTAATAAGTTGTTTCTCCCCCGCCGAAATATTGTCTGAATCTTCCGAAATTTCTGCCTTGTAGGCTTTCGGCAAAGCCTCGATCACGTGATAGGCGTTACTTGCGCGGGATGCCTTTTTGATATCCTCAAGCGTCGCTGCGTGCCTACCGTAACGCAAGTTCTCCTCGACCGTTCCAGAAAACAGCCAGGTATCCTGCAAAACCATCCCAAACATCTTTCTTACATCCGCCCTCTTCATTTCTCGGATTGGCACTCCATCGATCGTAATATACCCAGAATCTGGTTCATAAAAACGCATCAATAGATTAATCATTGTAGTTTTACCAGCGCCGGTCGGCCCAACAATCGCAACCTGCATCCCAGGCTCGATCTTCGCCGAAAAATTCTTAATTACTGGAGTCTTTTTGTCGTAGCTAAAACATACATCATGAAACTCGACCGCGCCACGCATTTTTTCTATAACGAGAGATGACTCTGGATCTGCTTCCTCTTCTTCCTCTGCGAGAAAATCAAATACTCGCTCGGCCGAAGCAAACATTCCCTGCATTGTCGACATAGTTTGCGCGATTTCCGTGATTGGATGGTTAAAGCTCGATACATATTGAATGAAAGCTTGAATCCCGCCAATCGTAATTTTGCCTTCAACCACAAAAACACCACCGAGCGCCGCAACGGCAACATAGATTAAATTCGTAATAATATGCGTTGCCGGGAATGACAAGGTCGAATAAAATTGCGCCTTTCCTGCAGCCCTCGCAAGCTCATTATTTACGTCGTTAAAAGTTTCAATCGCGGTTTGCTCATAAGAATTCGCCTTAATAACTAATTCGCCGGAATAATCTTCTTCAATTCGTCCATCCAGTTCGCCAAGTATTTTTTGTCGTTCGACAAAATACTTTTGTGCAAATTTTGTAATTTTTCCAATCACAACTAAAGAAATCGGCAGAGTAATAAACGCAACCAGCGACAATGGCACCGAAATCGTCAGCATCATTACTACGACGCCAATTAACGTGGCTATGTGTGAAGTTAAGTTTGTGATTTGCTGCGACAGGCTCGTCGCTAAAACATCGACATCATTCGTCATTAAGGACAACGTATCGCCATATTTATGTTTATCAAAATACGAAATCGGCAAACGATTAATTTTATCAATAATTTGATTTCTTAAATTTTCCGTCCAACGTGCCGAAACAATTGTCAAAATAACGCCTTCGATATAACTCAGCACCCCAGCCATTAATAATAATCCAACAGTTAGCCAAACTTTCCCAGCGATCGCGCCAAAATCAATCTCCGGATAAGTCGAAACCGCAATGTTTGTCATGTCGCCAAGGATTCTTGGAATAAAAATTCCAACCACTGCTGCGCCAATCGACAAAATTACCGCCGCAAGAATCGCCCAACCGTACTTTTTTAGCGACGAAACTAAAATTTTCAAAGTTTTCTTAAAATGTTTTGGCTTCTCGACTTTTTGAGCTTTAGGCATACGCCTCCTTCATTTCTTTTTCGAATTCTTGGTCGGAAAGTTGCGATTTTACGATTCCCTGATAAACCTTGCATTTTTTCAAAAGCTCAAGATGTTTTCCTTTACCGACTACTTTCCCAGAATCGAGCACAATAATCTGCTCAGCATTTTTGATTGTTGAAACTCGTTGCGCAACAATCAGGACCGCCGCGTCTCGCGTTACCGGCTCTAAGGCCTGCCGCAATTTTGCGTCAGTTTTCATATCAAGCGCTGAGAATGAATCATCAAATATATAAATATCCGGATTTTTGCAAATTGCGCGCGCGATCGAAAGTCGTTGCTTTTGTCCGCCCGAAACATTGCTCCCGCCTTGCGCAATCCGCGCATTATATTTACCAGGTAATTTTTCAATAAAGTTCGCAGCCTGCGCAATCTTTGCCGCTTTTTTCATTTGTTTATCGGTTGCTTCCGGTGCTCCGAATATAATATTTGATTTTACGGTGCCAGAAAACAATAAACCCTTTTGCGGAACTAACCCAATTTTCGTCATCAAATCTTCTTTCGCGTAATCACGAATGTTGATGCCGTTCACCAAAACTTCTCCCGCCGTAGCCTCGTAAAATCGCGGCACCAAATTAATTAAAGTAGACTTCCCCGATCCAGTCGAACCAATAAATGCCGTCGTCTCGCCCGCCTTGGCAACAAACGAAACATTTTCAAGTACTTTTTCTTCCGCTCCATCATAACTAAAATCAACATTTCTAAATTCGACTGACGGTAATTTTTCTGGCACCCCATGTGTCTTTTCTTTCCAATGGATTTCACCGGGCATTTTCAAGACTTCATTAATGCGTCCCGCCGAAACATTTGCGCGCGGCAACATCACAAAGAACATTGAAAGCATCAAGAACGACATCATTACGTGCGTAACATATTGCGCGAATGCCGACATATTTCCGAGATACGCAAAATCTTTCGTGAGAAGTGTAATACCAATAAAAGTACATAAAAGTGTAGCACCGTTCATTACAAAATTTATAATCGGATTCATCAACTTCATAACTTTGTCAACAAAAATCATAATCCGCGTTAAATCGTCGTTAGTTTTTTCAAATTTTCGTTTTTCAATTCTCTCGTTATTAAAGGCACGAATCACCCGAAGTCCAGTTAAATTTTCTCGCGTCAAAAGAGTAATGCGATCAAGCAATTTTTGAAAAATTTTAAATTTTGGTACGACAAACGACATTATCGAAATTGTTGTTCCAAGAATCGTAATAACTCCCAGCACAATAATCCAACTCATATCCGGTGCGACCTTCAAAGCCATTACAAGTGAAATAATACAAAAGAGCGGCGCGCGTATCATCATTGATAGCATCATCATCATAGTTTGTTGAACTTGATTAACGTCGTTGGTCGTCCGATTTGTCAACGATGCGGTATTAAAATTTTTTAAGTCCGCAAGGTTCAGATTAATAATTTTTGTAAAAATTGCAGCACGAACATCTTTTGAGAAACTCGCCCCGACTCTTGCTGAGAAAAAACCAGACACTATCGAACACACAGCAGATAACAAAGCGAGCAACATCATATTAATGCCAACTTGTAAAATATAGTCAATATTTCCGGTAACAATCCCGTTATTGATGATATCCGCAGTCAACGCCGGTAATTGCAGGGTAGTATAAACCTGCACCGCCGTAGCCGTGATCAATAAAACCGTCTGCCACCAATATGGCTTGAGAAATCTAAATAATTTAAACATGTCGTCTTATAAGTATAACATTTTCATTAGAAAACACAACTTAACCTTAATTTTTTCGTGATAGCTTCTTCTTTTCGAAATGCATTCTTAAATAAATTAACGGGCCGATTAATATATATACATAGTACGAGAAGAATCGCCAAATCAACATCGCCCAAAACACATAGCCGCTTGACAAGGCGGAAAAGACGACAAAGAAAGTTCCTTCCGCTGCACCTGAGTTCCCGGGAGTCGGTACAAAATAGACTGCGCTAGTCACCGCAAGTGTCAAAACTAAACTTTCAAACAATCCAATATTCCCGCCGAACGCTTGTAAAACGAAAAATGGAATCAACATCGTCAGGCCCGTATAAATTGCGGCAAGTAAAATCAATTTTAAAAACAACCAATCTGTCTTTAAAATTATTTTTATCGCGTCCATATATTCGCGTACTTCAATCTCGACTTTTTTTAGCGCTGCTTCTCGATTTTTTACAATTCTCAGCTTTGCTAAAACCTTTACAACCCACTTAACGATTCTTGCGGTTGTCTTCGGAAAGAAATTTGCTCCAAAAATAAAAATCGGCCAAAATGCATAAATAAGTAGCCCCAACCAAGCCGCAACCATTAAAGTCGGATTTTTGCCGAGGAAGTCGCTAAACACAAAACATAAAACCGCCACAACGAGAAAACCGATCTGCCCAGCAATCATCCCAACGATCGGAATCGATGTCATTTGTCCGCGTGGTAGATTGCTTTTCTTTCGCATATAGTAAATCTGAAACGGTTGCCCGCCCACTGCCGATGGAGTAATATTGTCGTAATATTTTCCAAGCATTACAACCCGCCAAGCTAGTTTCCAGCTTGCGCGTTTTGTCATAGCCCCTTCGCCCGCTTTATTAGCATTGCGAATCATCAAAACATATTTATATATATTCGCGATTGTCGCTAGGACAAATAATCCAACCGCCGGCAACAGCAACCAAAAATTAATTTTTACCTTCGCGAGTTCCGTTGCGTTCGCCGAATTGCCGAATTCCGAAATTGCCGTTATTAAAATCACTGCTACGTTTAGCGCTACAAAAAGTAGAACCGACAAAACTTTTTTCCAGCGTTTTTTCTTACTCATTAATCCTGACCGCGCGCCGCTTTCTTAATGTTTGGATATTCGTCCATCAATACACGGACACAACCAGCGATTGGAATTGCGATAATCGCGCCGAGCAACCCAAACATATACATACCGATCACTACCGCAATCAAAATCATCACCGCCGGTAAGTTCAAAGCATTGCCTTGGATCTTTGGCGAGATAACATTATTCTCGATCTGCGCATATATTATATATATAATCGCAAACGCAATCGCTGCTACCGGATTCGAAAATAGAAGGATTAAAGTAACTAGAGTTCCGCCAATAAACTGACCAAACATCGGGATTAAATAGAAAACCATCGTAATCATCCCCATCGGAATCGCAAGACTCGACGAAAAGCCTAAGATTAACGAAAGAATGAAAACGATTAACCCCGACGCACATCCATCAAGCGCCGCAATCGAAACCTGTCTCGAAACATAAGTCGAAACAACGTTCCCCATTTTCGAAGTAACACGCTTCGCGACTTCAACTGGTTTTTTATTTTCATCGCCATCGCTCAAACTCTGCCAGAAACTCTTAAGAAGCGCCGGCCCCTCAAGCAAAATCAACATCGTCAAAACTAACACTAAAGCAATCTTCATCATTGCGTCAGCGACCCCGCTCACATTCGCCACGATACTATCGCCAATCGTACTTAAGAAACCACTCGAAAAAGTGCTGAGTACATGTGAGATTTCGGCCTGTAAATTTTCGATTCCAATCGCTTTGCCGAAATTATTAATTCCTTCCCAGCCACCAAGGTTCTTCTCGAACATTTCCGGTACTTGTTGAATAAAGCGCGCCGTTTCGTTAACGACAACTGGCCCGACAATCGCCAAAATTCCCCCAATCACTGCGATCACAATCAAATAAGCCAAAACCGCCGAAGTTGTCCGATGTTTTTTATTCTTCCCGAAATGTTTTGTAAAGAAATTATTAACCATCTTAACGAGGGGCCGTAGTGCTAAGGCCAAGAAAACCGACAGCCCAACGATAATCAAACCCTCAAGTGCCCGATATAAAAACAATAAAATTAAACCAATCCCAAGCGGTACTAGCCAAAACTTTACGTAAGAACTCGTATCGTCTCCAATTATCTTAGACATAAACCTCCTTTATAGACTTATTTTATCATAAATGTTATAATAATAAAGAAGTTTTATGAAAAAAGTCCTTATGCATACTTGCTGCGCACCATGCAGCGTTTATTGTATCGACTCGCTACGTTCTGAAGGAATTGAGCCGACAGTTTTTTGGTACAATCCGAACATTCATCCGTTCACAGAATATAAAGCCCGCCGAAATTGTCTAAAAGATTATACGAAAAAGATCGGCGTCGAAGCAATTTTTAGGGAAGATTATGGTCTCGATGAATTCTGTAAAAACGTTGTAAACGATCTCGAAAATCGTTGCGCAAAATATTGTTACAAAAAACGTTTAACCGAAACCGTTCGTTTTGCTGCGAAAAACGGCTACGACGCTTTTACGACGACTCTTCTTGTTTCGCCATATCAAAAACATGAAGAACTTATTAAAGTCTGCGAAGAATTGGCTGAACTTTCCGGTGTTGAATTTTTATATCGTGATTTTCGTACTGGTTTCCGTGAAGGACAAAATAAAGCTCGCGAACTTGGCATGTATATGCAGAAATATTGCGGTTGCATTTTTTCGGAAGAGGATCGTTATAAAAAGGAGATTGAAAAATGTTAGTATCGGATTATAATTACGATTTGCCAGAAGAACGCATCGCAAAATTCCCGCCAGAAGTTCGCGGCACAACGCGCCTCGCCGTTTTAAATCGTAAAACTGGTAAAATCAAAGATTCCTATTATCGCGATCTTGCGGATTTCCTCAATAAGGGCGACACGATTATTCTAAACGATACTCGCGTCATGCAGTCGCGTATTTTTACAACTTTACCGGACGGCCGCGAACGCGAGCTCGTTGTTCTCGAACGCCATCAACCCGAACTTGTAAAAGTTATGTATCGCGGAAAACTTCACGCTGGTAATACATTAACAGTTGGCGACGCGAAAATCGAAGTTGTCGAAATCCTCGGCAATGGTATTGCGGAAGTCAAATCAAATATTCCACTCGACGAACTTGCTGAAAAATATGGTACGGTTCCTCTTCCGCCATATCTACATCGCGATGCGACCGAAGCCGACAAGGAACGTTATCAAACCGTTTGGGGCAAGGAGATGGGTTCGGCCGCTGCTCCAACCGCGAGCTTGAATATGACCGACGATCTAATAAAACGTCTCGAAGAGAAAGGCGTAATCGTTAAGTATCTAACGCTCCATGTTGGTCTCGGTACTTTCCTTCCAATTCGTAGTGATGAAGTTGAGGGGCATAAAATGCATTCTGAATGGTTTAACATTCCAGACGATACTCTTACCGCAATTAAAACCGCGAAAGAAAACAATCACCGCGTCATTGCTCTCGGGACAACCGTCGCGCGGACGCTTGAATACTATGCAAAAACCGGCAAAACTTCCGGTGAAGATGATATTTTTATCTACCCAGGCTTTAATTTTGAAATGATTGACGCGCTTTTAACTAATTTCCATGCCCCGAAATCTACCGTTCTGATGTTAACTGCCGCGTTTGCTGGCTGGGAAAATTTGCATCAGGCTTACGACCACTGTGTTAAAGAAAAATATAATTTCTTAAGTTATGGAGATTCAATGTTTATATGTTAAAGTTTGATATTGAGAAGAGAAATGACCTCGCCCGCGTTGGCGTAATTCACACCCCACACGGCGATATTAAAACTCCGGCTTTTGTTGGTGCCGCGACTCGCGCGACCGTAAAGGCTTTAACGATGCAGGAAATGCGCGATCTTGGCTCACAAGCAATTCTTGCAAATACTTACCATCTCGTCCTGACCCCAGGTCCGGATTTAATCGAAGAAGCCGGCGGCCTCGCAAAGTTTTCGAGTTGGAACGGCCCGACTTTTACCGATTCTGGTGGTTTCCAGATTTTTTCCCTTCCGGATGTTAAAATTTCCGAACACGGCGCGAATTTTAAATCGCATATTAACGGCGATAAACTTGAAATGACGCCGGAATCTTCGATGCAGGCGCAATGGAAGATTGGCGCCGATATTCACATGGCTTTCGACCAGCTCGCAAAGTCGGATAATTATGAAGACATGAAAGCTGCGATGGAACGGACGCATTATTGGCTCGATCGTTGCGTTGAGGAACACAAAAAACTCGCCGACGAGGCTCTTAAAGCCGGAAAACCGGAGCAATACCTTTATGCCGTAGTTCAAGGCGGTAAATTTAATGATCTTCGCGCCAAGTCCGCGAAATATTCCGCTTCGAAAAACCCCGATGGTTTCGGAATTGGTGGCGTATTTACGGCGGACGGCATGGCGGAAATGCTACAAACCGTAAATAATATACTCCCGGAAAATAAACCGCGCCATCTTCTCGGCATGGGACAAGAACCGATTGATCTTTTTATCGGCGCCGAGAATGGTTGCGATACTTTTGATTGCGTCGGTCCAACCCGCATGGCTCGAAATGGCTCGCTCTATACGAAAAATGGCCGGATTAATATTAAAAATGCAAAATATAAAACCGATTTTTCCCCACTCGAGGATGATTGCGATTGTGAACTTTGTAAAAACTACACAAAAGCCTATCTCCATCATCTTTTCCGCACCGATGAAATTACCGCAAAAGTCCTCGCCTCGATTCATAATGAACATTTCGTCGTTAAGACGGTCGATAAAATTCGTGAATCGCTTTTAAATGACACTTTTGAAGAATATAAGAACGATTTTTTGAAAAATTATTATAAATAAGTCTTGCAACTATTAAATTTATGTCATAATGTTACGTCCGCTGTGTGCGTGCCAGCTAACTATGAATTATACTGCCAAATCGCTCCGTCGGCCGTATCCTTCACCGCAATATTAGACCGCAAAAGTTCGTCTCGAATCTCGTCTGCTCGCACATAATTTTTTTCCGCCCGCGCCTTCTCCCGCTCGATAATTAATCCTTTTAGCTCCTCCGAAATCTCCGGCGCATCCTTGAACAATCCTAATCCAAATAACTCATCAATCTTGTGCCAATTTTCAAGTGATACTTGAAAATTGTCCACCAGCATAAACGCCTCCGCCGAATTTAAATTGTTCGAAACTGCCGCAAGAACCTGCTCGTAAGCCCCATCATCACTAACAACTTCTTTTTGATAGCATTCCGCAATCCGATTTCGCCAATTCAGCCTGCGGTTTCTAGAAGCCTCCAAACTTTCAAACGTGAAGTTCCTATCGCCCTGATAATGCCCAGACAAAACCCACATCTTATAATCGAGCGCCGAAAAACCCCGTTCCTCGAGATCCGAAATTAAATACACATTCCCTAACGACTTCGAAATCTTCCGCCCATCAATCGTAATAAAATCACAATGCATCCAATATTTCGCGAGCGGCCGTCCGGAAATTGCATAACTCTGCGCAATTTCATTCGTATGGTGAATTGGCACATGGTCGATCCCGCCGGTATGAATATCAATCGGCTCACCAAGTTCTTCATGAATGATTGTCGAACATTCTAAGTGCCAACCCGGATAGCCCGGCCGTCCAAGATAATCCCAACGCATCTCATGTTTCTCGCCCGGCTTAATAAACTTCCAAACCGCAAAATCCGAAGCATTTCGTTTTTCATCGCTAAACGAAACCCGCGCCCCCGCCTGTAAACCAGAAAGATCAAGCCGCGCAAAATCTGCATACTCCGGAAACTTCGACGTATCGAAATAAATTCCGTCCTCGGTTTCATAAGTAAAACCATTTGCGGTCATTCTATCGACTGCCCGCATGTCCGCTTCGACATAATCCGTCGCTCGCGCAACAACTTCTGGATCTAACAACTCTAACTTCCGCCAACCTTCAAAAAAGTCATCCGCATAAAACTTCGCAACCTCAAACGCGCTTTTCCCCTCTCTCGCCGCGCCTTTCTCCAATTTATCTTCCCCCTCGTCCGCGTCCGAAACTAAATGTCCAACATCCGTTAAATTCAAAACCCGCCTCACCTTAAAATCATTCGCGCGCAAAGTTCGGACTAATAAATCCCAATAAATCTGCGCCGCAAAATTCCCGATATGCTGAAAATTATAAACCGTCGGCCCACACGTATAAACTTTCACCACTTCATTCAAAGGTTTGAACTCTTCAATTTTTCGATCGGCGGTATTATAAAGTTTCATTTAAAATCCTTTCTAACTCCGGCAAAATTTTTGTGTATTTATCGCGCGAAACTCCGTGTGTGCCAGATGTTTTAATTGCTCGGACTTTCGAATTTTCTTTTAATAATTTTGGAATATTAAATGTTGCAATGATTAAATCTTTGTCCCCAAAAATCAATGTCGTCGGTTTTGTCGTCTTCACCAAAAAATCATAATTCTTAGTATTCGAAACTATATTCTTAATTTCATTATTAAACGCCTTAGATTTAATAGCCTCACGATTTTTTTGTTTCATGACTTCCCTAAAACCAATCATCGCCTGTGCAAACGCTGGACTCTTAATATCTTCCGCGCGATAAATTGGCGGCGAAACTAAAATTAACTCGCGGACTTCCTTTTTATGCGCCGCTGCATATCGCGTCGCAATCATTGTCCCCATCGAATGCCCAACTAAAACCAGCGGAGTTTTAGCGTGGAGTTTTTTAATCGAATTTTCCAGTGCCGTAAGTTGTTCGTCGAAATTATATTCTAACCGGTCCGAAGTATAAGATTTTCCAGCCCCCAAAAGGTCAAAAGTCACAAAACGCACATCTTGCATCGATCTCGTTCCTTCAAGATAATCTAGCGTATTCTTAAAACTTGCCGACGTTGCTGCAATTCCATGAACAAAAACGACTGTTAACTTTGGGCTTTTCGACTCGCAAAAATCATGCGTCTTTGAAAGTTCGAGCGGTCTTTTGAAAATTTCGTACTTAATTTTACTAAACATTTTCCTCCTCAACTAAATCCGCCACGCACTCAACTAACCCGCGCAAAACTTCTTCGTAATTTGTGTCGTAAGTTCTGAATCCCGCCGCGTAAGGATGTCCGCCCCCGCCAAAATACCCCGCCACTTTCTCCGCAACCGGAAAACCGAAACTCGCCCGAATTT
>JAUNAO010000012.1 GCA_030527565.1 Candidatus Saccharimonadota bacterium | reverse complement strand
CTGGTGGGGATATGTGGACTTGAACCACAGACCTCGTCATTATCAGTGACGCGCTCTAACCAGCTGAGCTATATCCCCATTTGTGGTGGAGTAACAGGGATTCAAACCCTGGACCTCTGCCTTGCAAAGGCAGCGCTCTAATCAGCTGAGCTATTACCCCAATAAAACTATTTTACCGCAAAAACCTAAAAAAGGCAAGAGCTAAATCTTAAAAAGAGAAAAACCACTCAGAAGAGCGGTTTTTCAGGTCATACATACACTTAAGTAGCCTCGCAGTTTAATCTACTCAAGTTAATTTAATTTTATATCACGGCATGAATAATGTCAACACCATTTTTCCACAATTTGTGCAGAACTTTTAAAATTTGTGTTCGGGTTTCGTAAAATAATTAAAACATATTTTTAAGAAAAAGCATATTGACAAAACGAAAGCAGTATGATATAATGGAAACATAGCCTTTTTGAAGGTGGTGTTTATCAATATGTTTAATCTGGTGGGCAGATAAGGAGTTCTAGATGTCTGGAACCAAAGCTGGCGGCATGAAAGCTGCTGCAACCAATAAAGCTAAATACGGTAAAGAATTCTACGCAGAAATCGGCCGTAAAGGCGGTAAAAATGGTCACACCGGCGGTTTCGCCGCTAACCCAGCCCTCGCTCGAATTGCGGGTGCTAAAGGTGGACGAATCTCTCGTCGTGGCCCAGCTAAAAAAGCTGCCTAACAAAATACCCCTGCTAAGGGGTATTTTTATGAGAAGTTTTCGCACCTAGGGCAATGAAAATTGCCCTCTGGGTCCTGAAAACGCGTCAATCCGCATTTCGGACAGCGCGTTTTTTTGTCGAGCCAATCCCTATACGTATCCAATTTAGCCTCGACAAAATCCTCGTCAAATTCTACCTCGTAAATCTTAGCTAATTTCCGCGCCTCCTCCCAAGCCGCCCGTTCCATTTTTACTCGCTCTACCCCAGTGTTAAACGAGGTGTGACCCAAAATCGCGTGCCCTAACTCATGCAAGGTCAAGAGATTAGCCTTTTCCGCCTCAAAATTAACGAAAATCGTCCGCGGCATCCGGAAAGAAAACCGCTCCGCCGGCTTAAAAACGAATTCCGGGAAATCACTTCTGATTTTTTGAATAAATGTAGCATCCATAAATTACAGACTCCAATGGTCGTTCCGGGCGACGATAGTCGAATAACTTTTTTAGATTTTCTAACAGGGAAAAATCTCCCCAATCGCGGCTTCCGAGCCGGACTGAACAACTTTTTTGTACAAGTCCCGGAATCGCCACGGTTGCAGAAGAAACCGCATACTTCGTACCTCCAATATCAACCGCTAAATACATACCTTAATTCTAGCACGCCTAGACATTTTAGGGAAGATTTGATATAATAGAACAATCTTGGGCTCACTCAGAAGTTCCGCGGAGGCGAGGTTTCTGAGTGGGTCTAAAGGAAGGAAAAATATTAACTATGGCTAATGCCAAAAAAATCACTATGGACGAACTTCTTGCTAGTAGCGAAGAATCGTTCAAGAAAGCTATCGCGGGAGACACCGTAAAAGGTATGGTTCTCTCCGTTAAAAAACACGAGATTTTGATTGATCTCGGTGCGCAAGGTGTTGGGCTTGTCCCACGACGCGAAGCGTCTTTTGCGCGCAATCTAAACATTGGTGACGAAGTCACTGCTTCTGTCATTGAAGCCGAGATGGACGATGGGTATGTTCTTCTTTCGCTCCGCAAAGCTGTCAAGGACAAGGGCTGGGATGAAATCACTGCTAAACTCGACAATGCAGAGACGGTTGAAATTACTCCGTACGATGCAAACCGAGGCGGCCTCCTCGTTGAATACGAAGGTATCCGCGGTTTCTTGCCAGTTTCACAACTTTCGGCCGAGCACTACCCACGTGTAGGTTCTGCTGACAAGGACGAAATCTTGCAGCGACTCAATTCGCTTGTTGGCAAAACAATCAAGGTTCGCATTCTCGATGCAAACAAGAAAGAGAACAAATTAATCTTCTCCGAAAAAGAGGCGATCAAGGATGGTCTCGCGGCTCGCTTTGCTGAACTTAAAGTTGGCGACAAGATCAAAGGCGTCGTTACTGGCGTAGTTGATTTCGGTGTGTTCGTAAATGTTGACGGTATCGAAGGCCTGGTCCACATTTCCGAGATTTCTTGGGAACGCGTAAATAACCCATCTGACTATGTCAAGGTTGGCGATCAGCTCGAAGCAAAAATTATCGCTATCGACAAGGAACGCCTCTCGCTCTCGATGAAACAGCTCGTCGAAGATCCATGGCTATCCGAGGTCGAAAACCTCAAAAAAGGCGATAAGGTCGAAGGTACTGTTACTCGAATTACCCCATTCGGTGCTTTCGTACAGATCTCACCAGCAGTCGAGGCTCTCGTCCACGTTTCTGAACTTGGCGAAGGTTCCGACGTCGATCCAGAAAAAGTCTTTACTTTGAACGAACGCAAGAACTTCAAGGTTCTCGACATCGACAAAGAAGGTCGTAAGATCTCACTTTCGATCGTGAAATAAGGGCGATCAAACAAAATAACTTCCCAAGCGGAACATAAAGAAAATCCGAAGCTCGGATTTTCAGAGCGAGCACCTGTAAAGACAGGCTGCTCGCGGGTTCCGCGGGGAAGTTTTTTGTTATAGTATGACTATTTACTTTTTTAAGAATTAGCGTTATGATATAAAAAAGCGCTTAAAAAAGAAAGGTCATACAAAAATGCAAAGCGTCGACGATTTTATCGAGAGTCTTTTAAAGGATAAAGGGATTACTGATCTCGACCCAGAAGTCAAAGAAGAATTGGTTGCGGACATGAAACAGCGTCTGATGGACCAGATTAATACCGCTGCAATTATGCAGCTCAGCGAAGAGAAAGTAGACGAGCTAAATGTTCTCCTCGAAAGCCCAGATTTCACAGCCGAAAAAATGACCGAATTTATGCAAAATTCCGGAGTTAACCTAACGGAAGTCACACTCGATACGATGCTTAAATTCCGGAGCTTTTATCTAGGTACGGGGGCATAAAATGAACGGCGAAAAGGCAGAGAACAACAGCGCCGGACAGGCTGCCGCAAATGAGTGGGATAGCCTTGCTGATGTAAGAATGAAGACAGATCGTATTAACGATAAGTTAGACGACCTTATTAAGGCTGGTACAATTACCGAAGAACGCGCAGACGCTTTAAGGGCAGTGCGCGAAAAAGCTGCAGCCGTTGAAGCAAGCGAAAGGGAGGATTTACAAGCTAGATTGGCGGCAATGGGAGCTCGTACCGGTGAAGAAACATATGAAGGCGAGCAAAACCTCAATAGCCGTACTGGCAAAGAACGCACCGATTCGGATTTCGACCTTTATCCGAGGATGGCTGGCGAAACTAGCGCTGAATATGGCGAACGCCTTCGCAGAATGCATGAAATGACCCGTGCATATGAAGAACAGGAAAAATTCAATCTTGAAGAAGACGAAAAGAGAAAACTCGAGGAAGAGGAGAAGCGAAAACTTGAAGAAGAGGAGCGTAAGAAACAAGGTATTGGGAAAGGCGAAAATCACGACCCAATCGGCGTAGCTCCACCTCCGATTGAACTTATTGAAGTTCCTGGCGATGATTTGGAGGGGTTGTCGGACGAGGAGCTCGAAAAGAGACGGCGAGAAATAGAAGAAAAGAAAAAGCGAACCGAGGAAGAAATTGCAAAACTTCAAACCCCACTTTCGGTCATTAACCTCGACCTCTCTCACGACCAAAGAGTCGAGGCACACGATGCTGCTGTTCGTGATTTAAACAATGAGCTCAGTGAAGCAAAAGGTTTCAAGGGCTTTATCAAGAAAATCTGGAAGGGCTCAATGTTTAAAGAGTACTATCAGATGAAGTATGAAAAGGAATATCTAGAGGGTGAACGTAAAATCGGCGACCTAACGATTGAAGATGTTGTTGCTCGGCGCAGCAAAAGTACTTACGAACGCTTCGTGAAGGGTATTACTGAAGACGAATATGTGCACCGGTCGGCTGGTGAAGATTTGGAAAAAGCGGACCCGGAAACTTCCGAAAAAGTTAAAGCCGCAATTGCAAAATTTGCTGAAGGCTACAATCCAGACGATCCAAAAACCGTTGAAAAACTCAAATACCAACTCCAAAATGACCTAGGCTTTTTAGTAGCCGAAGGAAGAGACAACGGCAAGAAAATCGATCAGGCGCTCTTCGATCGCTATTACGAAGTTGCCGTTCAGGCCGGTGAGCGTGCGCATCACGGCATTGGTATGGAACACGTTATGGAGGGGTTTGCAGTCTATAATGCCAAAGTACGGGGGGGGGTTCGTACCGAAGCTCACCGCAAGGGGATCGAGAGAGCCGTCCATAATTTCAAAAACACCAAAATCGGCTCAGTAATCCCAGAAACTGCTCTGATCGGCGCAGCCACAATCGCGTATGGTCTAACTAGAACTGGCTCTCGTGCTGCTTTGGGTGTGTTTGGCGGTATTGCAGTGAACAGTGTTTTTGCAGGCATTAAAGCTGCTGACGACGCTACGGGGAACCGCACGACCCGCTTACGCGATCGCGCATATGGTGAAGGTTACGAGAATGCCGACGAAGAGGGCGAAATATCAAAAGAAGACATCAGGAAACTTCCGCGTCGCGAAAGAAAAACGGCAAGGTATGAACAGAAAATTGGCGGAACTCTCTATCAAATGGAGCCGGCCGCAAACCTCACTGCAAACCTCGAGCGAGCCCTTGCTATGGAACCAGGCGAAGAGCGCGACAAGGCTCTGCGAGCGGCCATTACTGAGGCTCGTATCCGAGTTGATTTTTCTGACCTTGAATCAAAAGATCTAATTTCGTATTCTTCGCGCGACAAAGTTGGCGATGAGCGTCTCGCTCTCGATACGGCTTTGATTACGGCAGAGAAATCGCTTTCCCCTGAACAAAGAGAACTATTAGCGACTGAGAAATCTCAACTCCAAACCGAGATCACCGACAGTGTTAGCGAACTCGATAAGAAATTCAAGAACTTCCGCGCCGCGCAAGCGACAAAGAAGGCCTTTAAAACTGCCGGAATCGGAGTTGCTACCTTCTTCGCCTCGCAAGAAATTGCGGCCGCTTTCGATCCGAACAGAATCGGTATCCTTGAAAAACTTGGCGTTGGCGCTGAAAATAATAACGCTGATGCGAGCGAAACTTTGCTTGCGGCAGGACTTTTTGGCCGTAGCGAAATTAGTGCCGAAGTTTCTAGCGACGATCTCGCAACGCGTGAGCGTCTCGAGCAAGCTGGTTACAAAGAGACTAAAATCAGTGATCCTACCGTGTCTGAAGAATATATCCAAACCGAAGTCGACATCGCCGACTCAACCGATACGGTTAATGTCAAGATGGACTGGGCGAATAATGGTTCTTCCGTCTCCGATGGTAACGAACTTAATCTTTTCAGAAATAGCAACGGTGATTACTTTGCTCGAATGCCAGGTAATTCAACTATGCCGGACGGCTCTTCTGTCAATCTCTTCAGTAGCGGAGAACCAGTGGCAATCGTTAATATCGGCGGTCAGAACTTCGAAATTCCAGCTATTCCAGGTTCATTGGATCCAGCTACTGGACAAGTAGCCTTCACGGTTGGAGATTACGCCACCACTACGAACGGTACTGTTATTAAGATTGCAGAAGACGGCAAGAAACTCTTCAAAACCTTCTCGGTTGGCTTCAAAAACGGCACCGACATCAACGGTGCAATAAATTACACTTCGATGGCGACCGATATAGGTAGTAACGCTCCGGGCGGCACGGTTACTGAGGTCGTTAAAAAGGTTGTCGAAATACCAGGTAAATCTGTCTTTACTAGATTGCGCAGCGTTTGGCATGGCGGTATTGCTCTTGCGCCAAACCTACGCGACAACCTCGGTCGGACTGGTGTAGCCACTGAAGGCAACGATGGTGGTAAAGTTATCGACACCTATACGGTTGGCGGAACTGGATCCGGGGCGACAAGGGAAATACCTGGCGCGACAAATCCCCCAGCCGGCACCACTAACGGCGTAGCCCGAGATAATAAAACAGAGGCAGCCCCAACAGGGACTACTATTTCCGGCGAAGGTAATACCACTATCAACGCACTCAATGCGTTCAACAACCTGAGTGACGAGCAACGCACCGAAGCTATCAGTTCGGCTTTCAATAATATGAATCCTGAGGCAAGACAAGGTTTTCTCGAAGCTCTCTTTAACGCGCTTCTTGGTGGTAACCAGACCGGTCAAGCCGCTTAAGTCACATATTCAATTTTCTTACCGTCTATGGTATAATTAGATGGTAAGGAGAATTTTGGTAGAATATGAACAAGAAAAAAGAGCTTAAACTTCGGCCATGGCTGAAGCACTATGAAGAGGAGGGGATTCCCGGCAACCTCGAATACCCAGATTGTTCCATGGTTGATATGGTGATCAAGGCGGCTGAGAAGTGGCCGGACAATATCGCCTACTCTTATTATGGACACAAAGTAACTTTTAAGAACTTCGTGAAGAAGATTGAAAAAGCCGCTCGTGCATTGAAAAATTACGGCGTCAAAGAAGGTGATCGCGTAACAATCTGTATGCCGAACACCCCAGAGGGAATCACAATGGTTTACGCAGTAAACATGGTTGGCGCCGTCTGTAATATGGTCCACCCTTTGTCGTCCGAAAAAGAGCTTGAATACTACATTAAGATTGCCGAATCGAAATATGTTCTTGTGATTGACGCTGTTTTCGACAAGATTTATCGACTCCGCGATACCGCGAACCTTGAACGAATTATCGTTGTTCGCCCGTCTGACGGTCTCGGATTCCTAAAGAAACGCCTTTATCGTGCGGTGCACGTTAAAAAACCAACTCTTCCATCTTCGGATAACCGCGTTGTGCTTTGGGAAGATTTCATCGCTAACTCTTATTTCTATCAAGGAAATTATCACGAAGATCGTGGTGCGAATGATCTCGCAGCAATTCTGTATTCTGGTGGTACAACCGGTGCACCAAAAGGCGTTATGCTGACGAATCTAAACTTCAACGCGCTTGGCTTGCAAGCAACAACCGTGATTAGGCAAGCTATTCCGGGTGCTTCAATTCTTTCGATTCTCCCAATCTTCCACGGTTTCGGACTTGGCGTTTCGATCCATACGCCACTCTCGAAGGGTATGTGCTGCGTTTTGATTCCAGCATTCTCGCATAAAGAATTCGCTGATATCATCCGTAAAAACCAGCCGACCTTAATGACCGGCGTTCCTACGCTTTACGAAGCGCTTTTGAACACAAAACTTAAACCAGATGATCTTAAATGTCTCAAAGCTGCAATTTGTGGCGGCGATGCTTTAAACCAAACTCTTCGCAATAAGATTAACGATTATCTCGAGGCACATGGCTCGACTGCAAAAATTCGCGTCGGTTACGGTCTTACGGAGGGAACAGCAGCGGTTTGTCTCTCCCCGGAAATTGCTTTCGCGGATGGTATTATCGGCGCTCCACTTCCAGACAACTATTTCAAGATCGTAAAACCAGATACCTTCATCGAAGCCGAACGTGGCGAAGAGGGTGAAATCTGTGTTTCGGGCCCAACGGTGATGATGGGATATCTGAAAAACGATGCTGAAACCGCCAATACTCTCCGCATCCACGAAGATGGTCGCCTCTGGCTCCATACTGGCGATATGGGTCGCTTCGGTGAAGACAACTTCGTTTATTTTGCCCAGCGTATTAAGCGCATGATCATTTCTTCAGGTTACAATGTTTATCCAACTCAGCTCGAAGCGGTCATTAATTCACATGAAGCTGTTCTAACTTCTACCGTAATCGGTATCGAGCATAAATATAAAGGACAGGTGCCAAAAGCCTTCATCGTTCTTAAGCCAGGTTACAAGGCTGGGAAGCGTATCGAATCTGAAATTCGTGGGCTCTTAGAGCGCAACGTTCCGATTTATGCTTTACCAGTCGCTTACGAGTTCCGCGATAAACTTCCAACAACCTTAGTTGGCAAAGTTGCCTTCAAAAAACTCGAGGAAGAGGAAAAGACAAAAGCTAAGAAAAAATAATTGCTTTATTAAAATCCGCGTCGAAAGGCGCGGATTTTTTAACGCCAATAGTTTAAATCACAGCGTAGCCTAAATTTTAACGATTTTTCTTTCAAAAACCTATTTCTTCGCCATTTCGGAAAATATCTCCGGAGCATTTTTCGGTTCTTCATAAATCCCGCTTTTCCTTCCGGAAATTTCGCAAAATGTTTCATTGATGCATCAATTAGTAGGTTCCAAATAAAAAACCATTCTAACTCATCATGGTGTTTCTTTACCGCCCCTGCTTTCTCAAAGCGCCGATATAATCCTTCGAGCGCCGGAAAAATATCAAATTCATGCTCATTCCATTTCTTTTGATGCAGGACAGAATCCGGATTTTGGTAATAAAAATAGAGTGGTCGATCGACGGCATTAAATTTTTTAGTATAAAGTATCAGGGAAGACATCAATTCCATATCTTCATGGATAATATCCTCGCGGAATTTAAAATCTTGTTCGACCCACCATTTTCGCCGAACCAGAAATTGCCACGGCCCAGATCCATAACGGATGAAACGACTCTTCATGTTCTTACCAGGCAAAACCGCCGACAAATAATCCGTATAATCAGGATAAATACGTTCTGCCCCCGTCATCACGAGATCCATTCCGCGCCCAGCTCTCAAAAGTTCAACCACTGCATCTTCCGCGACTGCATCATCCGCATCAACAAACCAAATAAATTCACCTTTCGCCTCTAAAACACCAAGATTTCTCGCTGCACCAGCGCTAGATTTTTGGCACTCAATAACCCTAAGTGCTAATGGATATTTTTTCGCAAATTTTTTACAAATTTCCTTTGATCTATCTGTTGAGCCGTTTAACACTAGCACTATCTCTGCTCGAGTGCTAGTTTTTTCAACCAGCCGAGCCGCTTCTAACGCTGACATAACCGACAAAACACACCTTTCTAGATATTTTTCCGCGTTGTGCACTGGTATGATAATCGAAATTTTCATATCCTTATTTTATCATACAACCATGCTATAATAATCATATGTATTATCGAAAAACTACGGAAGCCATCTTAAAAGAGTTAGAGACTGGCAAGGCTGGTTTAAGTAGTGAAGAGGCGAAAAAACGTCTCCAAAAATACGGCAAAAACACGCTTCCAAAGAAGAAACCGAAATCTGTTTTTAAAATTTTCTTTAGTGAATTTAAGGATCCGATGGTCATTTTGCTTCTTGTTGCGATCGCTGCATCCTTTTTTGCTGGTGAAATTATCGACGGGATTGCGATTATCTTTATCGTTTTAGTTGATATTATCATGGGCACATATCAGGAAAACAAAGCGAATCATACCGCTGAGGCGCTCGCTTCGCTCGTTAAGGCAAAAACCAAAGTCCTTAGAAATGGCGAAGTCGTTTCAATTGATGCCGAAGATTTAACGCTTGGCGATCTTGTGGTTTTAGAATCGGGTGACAAAATCCCAGCCGACCTTCGCCTTATTGAATCACATAATTTAACAGTTGATGAGTCTATTTTAACTGGCGAATCGGTTCACGTCGCGAAAAATCCCGCCATAATCGAAAAAGACTCCGCCCAAATTACCGAACAAACCAACACTCTTTTTTCTGGCACCACGGTAACAACCGGTCGGGCGAAGGCAATCGTTATTAAAATTGGGCTGGATACTGAGATTGGTAAAATCGCCGACACTCTTAACAAAACCGAAGACGAAAAATCGCCCCTTACACTCCGCGTTGAAAAACTCTCAAAACAAATTTCGCTTCTCGTGCTCGGCGTCGCAATTATTATTACGATCCTCTTAGCCGTAAAGGGAACTGATACTCATACGATTTTCCTCTCGGTCATCGCGCTCGCAGTCTCCGCGATGCCGGAAGGTCTTCCGCTTGCGTTGACGATGGCCTTAACGATTGCCTCGAACAAAATGGCAAAAGAAAATGTCATCGTCCGGAAACTAAAATCGGCCGAATCGCTTGGTTCTTGCACCGTAATTGCCTCGGATAAGACCGGTACATTAACCGTCAACGAACAAACCGCAAAGAAAATCTTACTTCCAAATGGCGATTCTTATGATATTTCCGGCACTGGTTTTGATTTTAATGGTAAAGTAACTGGCGGAAACTTAAAACTCGCAGCCGAAATTGCTACGCTTGGCGTGATAAACAACAAAGCGGTTGTCACTGAAGAAAAAACAGTTGGCGATTCGATCGATGTTGCTTTTAAAGTATTGGGCAAAAAACTTAATGCCGACATAAAAAATCTTAAAACTCTCGAAACTATTCCGTACGAATCAGAAAATAAATTCTCTGCGGTTTTTTATGAAGAAAATGGAAAGACTTATTGTACGGTTAAAGGTTCGCTCGAAGTTGTAAAATCATTTTGTAAAAATATTAATTTAATTTCGGCAGGAACCGAGTCGAAAATCCTCGAAAAACAAAACGAGAAACTCGCGAAAGACGGCTATCGCGTCATTGCGCTTGCGCGAGGTGCAGTTGAGAAAAAGAAAAATTATACAGTTAGTGATATTAAAAAACTTACTTTTATGGGTCTAGTTGGATTTATCGACCCAATCCGTGAAGAAGCAAAAAGTTCAATCGCAGAATGTAAAACTGCTGGAATTAAGGTCCTCATGATTACTGGCGACCATCCTCTGACCGCTTTTAGTATCGCAAAAGATCTTAAACTCGCGAAAAATTATGACGAAGTTGCAACCGGCAACGAAGTCGACGCGGCATTCAAAAAAGGGGAAGAATCCTTTGATAAATTCATTAAGAAAAAACTAATTTTTGCGCGCGTAACGCCACATCAAAAACTTGAAATTGTCGAATCATTGAAACGCCAAGGCGAATTTGTCGCCGTGACCGGCGATGGCGTGAATGACGCGCCGGCTCTAAAAACCGCGAACATCGGTATCGCGATGGGTAGCGGAACCGACATTGCACGCGAAACTGCGGACATGATTATTATTGACGATAATTTTCGCTCGATCGTCGCGGGTATTAAAGAGGGTCGCGTTGCTTATGCGAATATCCGCAAAATTATTCTATTCTTAATTTCTTGCGGTCTTGCTGAGGTGACATTCTTCTGTTTTGCCATCGCAGTTGATCTCCCTATGCCGCTCGTCGCAATCCAGCTACTTTGGATCAATGTCGTAACGGACGGGATCCAAGATTTTGCACTTTCATTTGAAAAAGCCGAACCGGGTATTTTAAAAGAAAAACCACGCAACCCGAAAGAGTCGATCTTTAACAAGGCTCTTATTAAAGAGATTGCGGTTTCCGGCGCAATTATCGGCGCACTCGTTTTCGGGACCTGGGTTTTCTTATTGAATGTTCTAAAACTAGATGTCGGTATCGCCCGCGGCTATATTATGGCGCTCATGGTCTTCATCCAAAACATCCATGTCTTCACTTGTCGCAGCGAACATCGCTCCGCCTTCAAGGTTCCGATTAGTAGCAACTGGCTTATTGCTTGGGGTGTCATCGTATCAATTATTCTGCAAATCATCGTCATGGAAGTTCCATTCCTCGCGCAATTCCTTCAAACCGCACCAATCCCATTCACTGACCTCGCAATTCTATTCGGTCTCGCGATTTTGCCACTCATAGCAATGGAAATTTACAAAAAAGTCGCCTTCACGCCAAAAAATAAGGAGGAAATATGAAGCGAAAAGTAAAAGAAGAAGCAATTATCAATATGGTTTTAAGAGACGACCATGGATTTCTTTCGCGTTTTTCGTCGCACGAAACTCCGGTTATCAGCTCGGAAACCGCCTCGTTTTTAGAAAATAGCGCCGAAAGATTTTTGCCAGGCAAACGTTTACGCCTTCGCATTTATAGTGATGCAATCGAGGACGACGAAAAGGAAACTTACGCGATGGCGATTAAGGATTATTATACCGATAAAATTTTCGCGGCGAAGTGGGAATTATTGAGATATACGCTCCTTGCCCTGCTGTTGTTAATGGTTGGCGTTACGATTCTTGTGATCTCGCTTTCTATTAAAGAAATGCTTTGGCCGACTTTGCTCGACGTTATCGCTTGTGTATTTATTTGGGAAGCGGTTAGTATCGTTGCGTTCAGAAAACAGGATCTAAGAATTAAAAAATTCCGTTACCGTTCGTTTGTTAAAATGAAAATAGAATTTGTGCCGAACGAGAAAATTGCTTTAATTGAGGAGAAAGAAAATGAATAAACCACAAAGATTACAACCAGGTGACAAAATCGCAATCGTTTCACTTTCGAGTGGAATTTTAGGCGAACCGTTTGCAAAACATGAATTAGATTTGCTCGAACGCCGCTTAAATGAGCTCGGTCTCGATTTTGTTTATATGGACAACGCGAAAAAGGGAATGGAATACCTTAAAGCGCATCCCGAGGCTCGCGCCGCAGATTTAGTTCAGGCCTTCAAAGATAAAAGTGCTAAGGCGGTTTGGACGGTAATTGGCGGCGATGATACCTTCCGAACTTTGCCATATTTAATGAACGACGAGTTTAAACAGCTCGTCGCGGAAAATCCGAAGATTTTCATTGGTTTCTCGGATACAACAACCAACCATTTGATGTTTTATAAATTAGGCCTAAAGACCTATTACGGCCCATCACTTTTTGCGGATCTTGCTGAACTTGGTCCAGAAATTTTGCCGTATACGAAAGAATGGATTTATGAATTATTTGAACCTACCGAAGGGAAGGAAGTTACGATTAGCCCAGTTTGGTACAGCGAGAGGACGAGTTTCGGCGAGGACCAGCTCGGCGTCCCGCGCGTCGAGAATGAAGAAACCCATGGCTTCGAGTTCTTCGGCGAGGGAACTATCGAAGGGGAATTGCTCGGCGGTTGTTTAGAGAGCCTTTACGAAATGTTAGAATATGGCCGCTACGAAGAACAAAAAGAAGTTTTCGAGAAGTTTCCAATTTTTCCAGAACGCGAAGAGTGGAAAGGGAAGATTTTGTTTGTCGAGACGAGTGAAGAGCGCCCAACTCCGGAAAAATACGAAAAAATGCTAATGGCGCTAGAAAATCGCGGCGTTTTCGACGAGGTTGTTGCGATTATCGCCGGCAAGCCACAAGACGAAGTTTATTATGATGAATATAAGGCGATTCTCGCTCGCTTCGCCGAGAAGTATAATTTACCATTCGTCTACAACCTAAACTTTGGCCACGCCGCCCCACGCCTCATCCTCCCATACGGGCAGAAAATGCGGATTGATTTTGGTAATCGGAAGATTAACTTGGTTGAGGAGGTAGTCGGCTAATCGTTAGGGACTTTTACTGGCTCCCCCGGCCAGACTCGCCCCGAGCGAAGCGAGACCGAGTCTGCTTTTTGATGATTTTTTGTCAAAAAAATGGCTCCCCAAAGCCAACGTGTTTCAGGAAAACTTTCTAGTTCTCCAACATCTCGCCGAGATTTATTTATGACGCTTTAAAGATTCTATATGTGCCTTTTTGACTTCCTCATCTGGTCTTTCAAACTTCTTTAATGCTCCGTAGATTTTATTTATATTGGCTTTCATAATCGCCGAATCCTCAAGCGAATTATAAACGTCGCCAAACCTCACCCCAGTCCAATACATTACGTTATCTTCCGGCTTTATATTTTTTAGTTTCCAGTTCGCATTTCCAGTCGTTACTACAAAGGGAATTACTGGCAAATCCTTTATATCTTTAAAATACTCTTTTAATTGTGCTACGTGATATTTATTCTGGACTACCGGGCTTAAAAAATAATTTTTCGTATTACCGAGATACTGAATCCATTTATCACGATTGCCGTCCCCGTAAACATTGCCAGAATAATTTTTACACTCAAAAATCAAAATCCCTTTTTTGGATATTACTAGCAAATCAATTTCGGTAGTTCCTCTTTTTGTAGGAATATAAACATTTCGCAAAATTTGTTTTTCCGGCACGCCGTAATCATTGACTAATTGTAGATAAGCAAGTCTTTCACCAGTTGAACCCTTTGTCCTATATTCTTTCGGATTTTTGTATTGGTCAGAATTTTTATATGCGCGCCAGATAGCAATTATTGGCAAACAAAAAAGAATCAACGCAACAATAGGAGCAAAAGCTTGTATAAAAGCAGTTACAAAATCTAACATAGATTATATTATACAATAAAACATCTATTTTGTCATTATCACACAACACCGCCAGCCAAAAATAATCAGTATTGCTATTTTTCTAAAAATAAGATATAATCATAAGTAGATTCTAGTATATTAAAAGACTGACACCCATTTACGGTCATAAAACCGCGCCGCATAAAAAGGCTAAAAAGATAAAAATAAAGCCGAAAGAAAAAGGTTAGTGAAAAGCGTACCAAACGAAAGGTATTAAAGTTCAGCATAGTCAAACAGAATCGTGTCAGATAAATTATATATAAATAAATTCTTATACAATAAATTTCTTAAATTAAATCTACATTACCACTAACCTTAAACGGAGATTCCTTTTATGGAACTATTCTGTATCTCCGTAGCGCGACCGCCGGTGCGGTCGCCGGCTCGCCACCAAGCAAGGCGACCAGGCACCGGCCGCGTCGCGCACTATGCGGAGAAGCACGCTGTGTCCTGTAACTTGATATACAGGACACATAGGGGGTCAGTATGACGACTTTAGTTAGGGCGCAAGCCACTATCTATTCGGATTTAATCAGCGTCTATATTCCAGACGAGCCTATTTTGAAAGATTTTTCAGTTGAGTTACGCGGAAGTATTTTTGAAAAAGACGACGCTAAAGAAGAAGCCGAATTTGAAGAAGAAACTCCTCTAGAGCGTTCAGTTCGTCGCACCAAAAAACGAATCAGAGATTATATTCTCTGTAACGAGTTCGCTATTTTCGCGACTTTTACTTTCCGTGATAACAGATATGATATAGAAGAAAAACGCCGGCAGATGTCTAACTGGCTTAAAAATCAGCAAAAACGAAATGGCAACTTTAAATATATTGCTATTCCAGAGCGCCACGCAGACGGAGCTTTACATTTTCATATTCTCTTAACGGATTACTCTGGCAAAATCAGCGAAGCGATAA
>JAUNAO010000011.1:4688-15433 GCA_030527565.1 Candidatus Saccharimonadota bacterium | reverse complement strand
CGAACGCACGTACTCGTAAAGGTAAGGCGATCGCGGTCGGTGGTGCACAACCAAAAGCAGCAAGTAAAACTTAAGGAGTAATATGGCAGAAGAAGAAATTAAAAACACTGTCGCGACCGAGACTGCGGAAGCAGTTGCTCCAAAGTCAAAGTCTGCAAAGAAGGGCAAACGCATTGTTAATGCGGGTGCAGTGCATATCCAAGCGACCTTTAACAACACGATTATCAGCGTAACCGATAAGAAAGGCGGAGTTCTTACTGCGTCGTCGGCGGGTGCGAATGGTTTTCGTGGTTCGAAGAAGGGTACGGCTTTTGCGGCTGGTGTTGCAGCTGAAAAAGCTTTGGATCTTGCAAAGAAAAATCACGCTCTTAACTCGGTTGACGTTTATGTCTCCGGTATCGGTTTAGGTCGTGATGCAGCGATTCGGGCGATTTCAACCGTCGGAATCAAAATTGATAGTATTACTGATGTAACCCCTATCCAGCACGGTGGCGTGCGGCCTAAGGGAGAAAGGAAACCGTAATGGCTCGTGATCATTCCCCAATTGTAAAACAGAGCCGCCGGGAGGGCTTCGCGCTCGCTCCTAAGGCACACAAGGTAATGGCGAAGAAATCCGGGATCCCAGGCGAGCATGGCGACATGCGAGTTCGGGGCGGTAGCCTTTATCTTACTCAGCTTCGCGAAAAGCAGAAAGTTCGCCGAACTTACGGCCTCTTGGAAAAGCAATTTGCGAAATTAATGAAAGAAGCACAAAAAGCTGAAGGCTTGACGGGCGAGAAACTCCTTGAGTTCTTGGAACGCCGAGCCGATAACGTAGTTTTCCGTGCAGGATTTGCAACGACGCGGCGCCAAGCTCGCCAGCTCGTATCGCATGGACATTTTCTATTGAACGGTCATCGGATTGATATTCCATCGATTCGCTTGAACCCGGGTGATGTTCTGGAAGTTCGGTCCAAATCTCAAAGTTCCGAGTATTTCAAAAACCTTCCGAATATTATGGGTGCTGCGGCAGCAGTTCCACTTTCGTGGCTCAAGGTCGATGGCAAGAAGATGAAAATTGAAGTAACGGGTATGCCAAAACGCGACGAAGCGGAAGCTGGCATTAATGAACAATTAATCGTTGAGTATTACTCACGCTAAGGAGATTAAATGACTACGAAAAATATTCACGAAGCAACACTTGCTGAAGTCAATGAGATCAGTGACAGCCAGGCCGAGTTTGTTGTCCGACCACTTTACTATGGTTACGGAAACACGCTTGGTAACTCTCTGCGCCGAGTTCTTCTTTCGAGCGTGAAAGGTGCGGCAATTACTGCTTTCTCGATTGAAGGTTCGAGCCATGAGTTTACGGCAATCCCTGGGATTCGTGAAGACGTGGTTGACATCATGTTGAATCTTAAAAACATTCGTTTTAAGATGCACACTGATGCGCCAGTTGAACTTGATCTTGAGATCAAAGGCGACAAGCAGTCTGAAAAAGATGGCGACAAACGAGTTGTGGCTGGCGATATTAAACTTCCAGCAGAAGTTGAAATCGCAAACCCAAATCAGGTAATTTGCCATATTGACGATCCAAAATTTGTCTTAAAGATGCATTTTGTAGTTGAAACTGGGCGTGGTTATCTTACGATTGATCAGTCGAGCGAAGATCGTGTCCACTCGGATATGATTGCAATCGACGCGGTCTTTACGCCAGTGCTTCGAGTTCGCTACAAAGTTGAAAACACGCGTGTTGGTCAAGATACGAATTTGCAGCAGCTTACCCTTACAATTGATACCGATGGGACGATTACCCCACGGGAAGCTTTTGAGGAAGCGGCAGCGATTCTTGTCAATCAATATACCGCGCTCGCTGGCGAAACGACTGTCGATCGGACGCCAGCACCTGGGTCGAAAGAAGATGAAGACGATTCTGGGCTTTTGCTCCCAATCGAAGAACTCGATCTTTCGGCACGGACGGCTAACGCACTTCTTAATAACGATATTCGAACGGTTCGCGATCTCGTGACCCTTTCGGAAAACGATCTCCGAGACCTCAAAGGTTTCGGCCAGAAGGCGCTAGACGAAGTTAAAGAAAAGTTAACGGAGTTAAATTTCTAATATGCACCGTCATGGATATAAAGGCCGAAAGTTCGGCCGAGAAACAGACCAGAGGCTTGCACTCCGACGTAGCTTGATGTGCTCTCTGATCGAACATCAAAGTATAACAACAACGCTCGCAAAGGCGAAAGAAATTCGCCGTGGGACCGAAAAATTAATCACGCTTGCGAAGAAGGGAGGCCTCGCTAACCGCCGACTCGTTATCTCGCGGCTAAATAGCATTGAAATGGGCGATTTGCTCGTTGATGTGATTGCGCCACAAATCAAGCGGGATTCCGGTTATCTTCGAATCGAGCGCGCAGGCTTCCGCCGTGGTGATAACGCCGAGATGGGAACGATTAGCTTCGTTGACGAAATCTCGTTTGAAGCACCAAAAGCGGAGAAGGCTGAAAAGCCAGCTGCAAAGGCTAAGGAAGCTAAAAAGGAGGCTAAATAATGAAAACTTATAATCAGAAAGCCTCGGAAATTAGCCGCGAATGGTGGGTAATTGATGCTTCGACTTTGCCACTTGGCAAACTCGCAGTTGTAATTGCGGATAAATTGATGGGCAAGTCGAAAGTGACTTATACCCCACACATCGATAATGGTGACTATGTCGTCGTTACGAATGCGAAGAATATTAAGGTAACTGGCAACAAGATGGTTGATAAAATGTACCATCGCCACTCTGGATTCCCAGGCGGGTTGACCTCTTTGAAACTCGAAGAAGTGATCGAGAAGAACCCAGCACTTGCGATTGAGCAGGCAGTTAAGGGAATGATGCCAAAGAATAAATTGGCAGCGGAACGCTTGAAGAGACTTCGTGTCTTTAACGGCGCAGAACACGCACATGTTGCCCAGAATCCAAAGGAGATTAAGTAATGGTTGCTACGAAAAAATACGTTTACGGCCTTGGCCGACGCAAATCTGCGACCGCTACGGCTCGACTTTACGCAGGAAAAGGTGATATCACGATTAATGGTAAGCCAGCGATCGAATATCTTTCGAACAATAAGACTTATCACGCAGAAATTACCGATCCGCTAGCGATTGCGGGGAAGCAAAAAGAATACGACATTACAATTGTCGTTAAAGGTGGTGGACTTGCTGGTCAGGTAGATGCGATTAAGCTCGCGATCTCGAAAGCTCTCGTTCTTGAGGCGCCGGATCTTCGTCCAGTACTAAAGAAAGCGGGTCTTACTTCGCGTGATCCACGTGAAAAGGAACGCAAAAAGTATGGTCTTCGCTCTGCTCGCCGACGCGAACAGTTCTCGAAGCGTTAAGTTGCAACAAACAAAAGTCCATGCGAGGGACGCCTGCGTCCGGCCCGTCGTTACGGGCGGACTTGGCTCACTGAAGGCCCGTTGGCCTTCAAAGCCCTCGCATCGGGCTTTTGTTTTTTGTTGTCACAAAAAAATGCCCCTGCGGAGAGTGAGTGCAGGGGCAAAGGGGAAGGAGGGATTATCAAACCATGGCGGCAGCGACGGACGCGGCACGTTTAAGAAAACTGGGAGGCTTGTAAGCGCTCCTGTAATTTTCATTCGTCAGCGTATCGGATGCCGGGTAGATAACCACAATGGGCAGGCCAAATTTAGTTGCGGCGCGTTGATCATTGATCGTGATTTTTTCGACCGCAAGGATGGCAGAGGGGAGCAGGGCTGCTCCGGATTCATCGGCGCTCTTGATGAGAACGGAAGGATTGCCTTCCTGAACTCCGAGAATCATATCGGGATCGACACGGTCGTAACCGAAAAGAATGCCATGATTGTCATGGCGTAGATTTTCATCGGTCAGGATAACCATATCGAGGCTCGGATGAAGTGTGCCGGCGGTTTTGGGATCGACGATTTGGTGATTTTCGCAGGAACGAGCGAGAATTTTGAATTTCTGCTCGGCGCAATCAAGAATACCGAATCGGTTTGATCCGAGGTCAAAGGTATAGAGCTCCCCAGAGAGGCGCTCGCGGGTGGAACAAAATTGCTGGGAATGATTGTCTTGAGTCATGTTTTAGACCCTCCTTGGTAAAGTACACGGCTTTTGACGGGCCGATTATTTAATTATAGCACACTTTGTTAAAAAAGTCAATAGTTTCGAATGTTTTTAAGGGTTGGGGCTAGTTTTATAACGCAAAAAGCCGCGAAAATCGCGGACTTTTAGGATTGCTCTTGTGCGTTGGTGGAGTGTACGAGACTCAAACTCGTGACCTCTTCGCTGCCAGCGAAGCGCTCTATCAGCTGAGCTAACACCCCGTAAGTTCATTGTATCATTTTACGAGGAGAGATTCAAGGGATTGGCCTTTGTTTAAGACGTTCAAATCGATGTATTTTTCGCCAGAATAGCCTTCAAGTTCACCACGGTCATTGTATTGCCAAAAGAGCCAGCCGTCTCCGGCCTCGATGAAAACTGGGAAGAAAACATTGGTGATCCAGCGGGGATAGTCAGTAAAATCATCGGCGAGATATTTCTTAAAGTAATCTTGGCGGGAGTAGATAATCGGCTTCACTCCATATTCTTCTTCGATGATAGCGACGAAGGCTTTTACGCCGCGGACGACGACGGATTTTTCAGGAGGATTTTCGACTTCTTCGGGGGTTAGTTCAAGGTCGATGACGGGCGGGAGGTGACCAGAGAGGTCGCCAACGGTTTTGATGAAGTTTTCGGCTTGCGCCGCACCGCTCGATTCGTAGGAGAAATAATGATAAGCGCCGGTTTTAATGTCTGTTTCAGCTGCGGCGGTCCATTTTTCGGCGAAAGATTTGTCGACATGGCCGCTTCCTTCGGTTGCTTTGATGAAGGCGAATTTGATACCTTGTTCTTCGAGTTTTTCGAAGTCGACGTTTTCTTGATAGGAGGAAACATCCACGCCTTTGTCGTAATTGCCGACGAAGAAGTTGTTGAGATGAATTTCGCGAGACATGATGCCGCGATAGAACCAAAAGCCGCCGCCGACCAAGAGGACGAGGAGAAGAAGAGTAAAGATCAGCCGGCGCATTAGGCTTCGATTAGCCCTGAGGCGTTAAGGTCGTAGGAGTCGAGTCGGTAAGTTTTAGGGGTCGGGTTATCGTAAGTCGTGAAGGCGTAAGTTCTCGAAGCGGAAGAATAACCACTCGTGTAAATCGTAATTTCGAACTTGCCGTCCGTAGCGTAGCCGCCGCCCTCAATCATTTTTACGCTGCCAAGCGTGCTGAAAAGGCGAGTGAAGTTTTCGGATTCGGTATCTTTTACCGGATAATGCGTATTAAAATAGGCGGCGCGGACGAAACGGTCGGCTGGGGAGTAGCCGCCTGGAAGACCCTGCATCAGGGCGCCGGTACCGAAAGGTCGAAGAACGGTTTTATCCCAAGAGGCTTGGCGGGGGAAATTCGGGAAGAGGTTCATGTAATTTCGCAGGTTTTCGCTGTGCCAGTTGTAATCTGGCTGGTTTGTCAAAACATCGGCAGGGTTGTCATAAATTTCCATACCATTTTTCGTGTATTCGATAACGACGGAGCGAGTTTTGTCGGCGAGGAGATAGTGGAGTGGGGAAGTTGGGAATTTTTCGTTGATTGGCTGATCGACGATCGCGACATTTTTTAAGTTTAAAACGGCTTCGTCGACGGTTTTGAAGTTTGCGACGAGGTAGAACGGGAATTCATAGGCAGCGACGTTGGTTCGATTTTCGATTGGGGCCGGGGCGAAAGCGGCGTAGCCTGGGAAATTAAGACCGGCAACCGCGAGACCAGATTCGTTGACGCAGTCGAAATAGAGTGGTTTTTCTTCCTCGATAATTGCCATACCGATTACTGCACCAGCTTTCATCGACATTTTACCTAGGAAAGCAGAGGTATATTCGAAGTTTCGAGGGGTGATGATAACTTTTTCGCCGTAGTCCATAGTCCAGTCGAGGTTGCGACCGAAGTAAAAGTTGCCGTTTTTGTCGTTGAATCTGATGCTCGTACACATAATTCCATTATAGCATAAGCTAAATAGAATCGACAAACAAAACAAGGCGATGGGTGGCGTCGCCACCACCGAGAGAACGGCCGGAACAGGTCATGAGGGCGAGGGAATGCTCGACGCCAGAGGGGTCGATGGCGTTATAAACTGCATTCATATAACTGCCCCGCTGATTCTTTTGGAGGAGTTCGCCGTTTTTTTCGTAAGTTTCAATGCGACTAATCTTGTAAGTCGAGGTTTTACCGTTTTCGGTGATGGTGAAAGTTTGGCCGACTTTGAGGTTTTTAAGACCGCCAAAAACAGAGGTAGAGTTATGGCCATAAAGGAGTTTATTAACTTTGTTGACATGATTGCCGGCGTCGAGAGTTGTTGTGTTGACGTGTTCTAGGGAGATGGTTTTACCGCCGATGTTGATCACGTTTTTCGGAGTGGCGGTTTGGCCGGCCTTTGGGGCGGAGGGAGTTTGTTTGACGGTAGCAGGATTTTTTGCTGGGACAGTCGCGACGACGACGGTTGGCTGGTTGACTTTTACGGTAATTGTTTTAGTTTCGCCAAGGTTTTTAACGCCAGTTAAGCTGACGCTGTCGGCGGCCGACAAGAATTCTGGGCAGGAAATTACCCAGGTCAAAACAGATAACAAAACTAGAGATAATAGTTTTTTCATCAATAACTCCTAAAACACACCTCGGAGAGGCTTATGGTTTCATTATAGCATACTTTGCTTGAAAAGTCAAGATGTGGTATAATTTCTGGTAGTCAGGGGGCGAACTTTAAGAAGGAGGTTGATGTTTTTGGTAGTCAAGGCTTTTGAGATCAAGGCAGAGTACGAACGGATTATGGCTGAGGAATTGAAGTTGGCGAATGCGGCAAATTTTCCTGGAACGCTAATGGGGTGTGCGGATGAGATTTATGAGACGACTTTGAGGATTCTCGAGGTTGCGAAATCATCGGCACTGCCGAGATCATATACCGAGCGGTACTTGATGTCGGGAGGGAAACCTGTTAGAGTGGCTTATGAGTCAGTTGGTGCGCACGCGAATTTAGCGGCGGCGATGTTGGATATGGCGCTGTCGTATTGGTATGGACCGGATTTTGGAACGCCGGCAAGTGAATTTCCGGAGACGATCGATGGTTATTCTCATCGAGAGATTATGGAAGTGATGCGTTTGCATGATTTGCCGGAGAATGAGACGGGCGATATTCCGGACGACGGAGACCGTGATGAGGCTGAGAAATTAGCAAAAGAAAACGATTATTATCGGCGTTATATCGATCAGTACCCTTCGCGCGAATCGTATTTTGGTCAAAGGGTTAGGAAATTGCTCCTAGAGATGGAGACGCAAAGTTCGGCAATTGGGCGACTGGTTTATGTGGCGGATAAAGCGTCGGCGATTGTGATGACGCTGGTGTTTGATTTGCTAAAATGTTCGCCGGTGATGCACATTGACAATGAAGACGCGACAGAGCGAGACAAATTTGAGATGGAAACTTGCGATGATCATTTTGGCGGATACCGGAGAGCGTCGGAGATGTGGACGATTGGGTATTTGAAAGTTAGACAGACCCAACAATATGACGAGGTCGGCTTTTTTACAGCGGTGATTGTCATGGCGACGCTGATCGTACGTGGGTATTGGTATGATTGGCGAGAGAAAGATTATAACTTATCGACCCCCTGTTAGCCTCACTTGGAGGCGGCCCCGGTTAACGCCGGGGCTTTTTATTGTGTTTTTGGTTTGAATTGTGATAAAATGGGGGAAATGGAGGTTTTATGAGTAAGTTTGATGATCAGTACATTGACCTTTGTCGGCGGATTTTGGAGCATGGCGAGAAAGTTTTGAATTATCAGAAGACGGATACGCGGGACGGTGCGGTTGCGACGGCGATTCCGGACCATCGGGCGCAGGGGACTTCGGAAGCGCGGACGATTCGGTTGCCACATCAGGTTTTGCAATTTGACCTCGAGGAAGAGTTTCCGATTTTAGTTTCGAAGAAAGTCGGGTTTAAGTCGGCGGTACTCGAGATGTTGTGGATTTATCAGGTGGCGTCGAATAAGGTGGATTGGTTGAAAGAGCGGGGGGTGAAGATTTGGGATGAGTGGCGGGTCGCGGAGGATGGGTCATATCAGGGGCGGAATTTGAATGAGATTTTTGCGTCGATGCATCCGGATTTGCCGCGCGAGGATTTCGCGGGGACGATCGGAACGGCGTATGGCTGGATTGTTCGGCGGTATGATTTGATTCGGAATTTGATTGAGACGTTGAAGACGAATCCGGGAAATCGGCGGATGGTTTTGTCGCTTTGGCAGAATGAGTGGTTGCCGACGGCGGCGCTGCCGAGTTGTGTTTGGAACTCGCAGTGGAATTTGATTGATGGGCGGTTGAATTTGCTCGTTACGTCGCGGTCGACGGATGTACCGTTAGGTTTGCCGTTTAATATTGCGCAGTATGCGGTACTTTGTCATTTAGTTGCGCAATGTGTCGGGGCAAGGCCGGGGCAGTTTACGTTCATTACGAATGATGCGCATATCTATGAAAATCAGATTGAAGGGATTCGGGAACAGATTAGCCGGTATGATAAGGCGGTCGCGGACGGGACTTTGCCGAAGGCGCCGAAACTATGGATTAATCCGGAGGTGACGGATTTTTGGAAATTTGATAATTCGAAGGAGCTAAAGGATATTCGGCTTGAGGGGTATGAGAATTTGGGCGTGATTAAGATGCCAGTTACGGAGTAAAAATGAGTTTTAGTATTATTGCGGCGGTTGGGGAAAAATTGGAGCTCGGGAACAAGGGTGGGCTGGTCTTCAATATTCGAGAAGATATGAAGTTTTTTAAGGATACGACGATGGGACATGCGGTGTTAATGGGGCTGAATACGTTTAATTCGATTGGGCGGGCGTTGCCTGGTAGAAAGAATTTTGTAGTTTCTAAAACAAATGAAGATTTACCTGATAATGTTGAAGTGATTTTAGATTTAGAGAAATTTATTGTCGAAAATCGAGATACAGAGGAGGAGATTTTTGTGATTGGGGGAGGGATGATTTATCGGCAGCTTCTGCCGCATGCAAAAGTTTTATATTTGACGGAAGTTGAGGCGACGGCGGAGGCGGATGTGTTTTTCCCGGAATTTAATAAAGCGGATTACTTGGCGGAGGTTTTGAAGGAAAGTTCAGAGGGAGATTTAAAGTTTCGGTTTGTAAAATATGTCAAAAGGGGGAGGCTATGAGTTAGAAATGGGTAAATCTTTATTATAGCACACTTTTAATAAAAAGTCAATAGGAGAGTTATGAAAGATCCAGTATTTGATCTAATCAACAAGGAATATCAGAGGCAAAGTGAAGGTTTAGAATTAATTCCGAGCGAGAATTATGTTTCGAGCGAAGTTTTAAGGGCGATGGGGTCGGTTTTGACCAATAAATATTCGGAAGGTTATCCGAATTTTACTGGGATTGGGTGCGGACGTCTTGATGAGCCGGAGTTTGAGGAATGGTCGGAAGCGGAAATTGCGGAGCAGATCTTGCCGAATTATCGATATTATGGCGGGCAGGACAATGTTGACCGAATTGAACGGCTTTGTATCGATCGGGCGTGCCGGTTATTTAATGCGGATCATGCGAATGTGCAGCCGCATTCGGGGGCAAACGCGAACGAGGCGGTGTATTTTGCGTGGTGCGAGCCGGGTGATAAGATCCTTGCGATGGCGCTTCCGGCAGGTGGACATTTGACGCATGGTTCGCCAGTTACGCGGTCGGCGAAGATTTATAACTTTATTTCGTATGGGGTGACGGAAGATGGAGATATTGATTACGAAGAATTAGAACGGAAGGCAATTGCCGAACAGCCTAAGATTATTTTAGTCGGTTATTCGGCGTTTATGAAGATTCCAGATTTTGAGCGGGTGGCGAAGATCGGGAAAAAGATTCCTGGCTGTCTTTTGATGGCGGATATGGCGCATGTTGCGGGGTTGATTGCGGGCGGGGCACATCCAAATCCGCTTGATTTCGGATTTCATGTGATGACAACAACGACGCATAAGACGCTGCGGGGGCCGCGTGGCGGGTTGATTTTGTCGATGGGGAATGTAGCGACGCCGCTTCGGAAGCCGGAGAAGACGATCGAAAATATTCCGATTTTGATTGATCGCGCAGTGTTTCCGGGGACGCAGGGTGGGCCGCTCGAGCATGTTATTGCGGCGAAGGCGGTGGCATTTGGCGAAGCTTTGGAGCCAGAGTTTAAGGAATATGCTTTGCGAATCGTCGAGAATGCGAAAGTTTTGGCGGATGAACTCAAAAAATTCGGGTTTGTTTTGCAGGGAGACGGAACGGAGAATCACTTAATTTTGGCGAATGTGCGCGAGAGTTTTGGGTTTGATGGGAAGATTTACGAGAAGGCGCTTGATATGGTTGGGTTGACTTTGAACTCGAATACGGTGCCGACGGATAAAGGCGCAGCATTTCGGCCGAGCGGCGTACGACTCGGAACGCCAGCGATTACGACGCGGGGGCTTGGGGTTTCCGAGATGAAAAAGTTGGCGGGTTGGATGAAAAAAGTGGCGGATATTTGCCTTGAGGCGGGGTCTGAGGAGAAGTTGGATGATTTTTCGGCGGAATTTCTTACGATTCGGAACGAGGTTAAGGAGCTTGCGACGCGATTTCCAGTGCCAAATGTTTAAAAATATGTTATAATATAGGAAATGTTTAGGCGAGAAAATAATCTTTTAGCGCGGAT
>JAUNAO010000011.1:0-4588 GCA_030527565.1 Candidatus Saccharimonadota bacterium | reverse complement strand
AATATGTTATAATATAGGAAATGTTTAGGCGAGAAAATAATCTTTTAGCGCGGATTAGCGGTTGGCTAAGTGTGTTTTTGGTGGGGTTAATGATCGTAACGCCAGCCGCAGCGCTAACGAAGGAAGAATTATATTATTATTCGCAGAACAACATCCTTTATTATGATCCGGACGAGGTGTCGAATTGCACGATTCCGGTTGGGTCGTATAGCGGCGAGACTTCGGCTGGGCTATCTGAAACGCAGGCGGGGTTTGTTGATAAATATCATGATATTGCGGAAAGTTTGTCGATCCAGTATGGAATTCCTTGGGAGACGGTAGTTGCGCAGGGGATTTTAGAGTCAGCAGCGGGGACGAGTTATTTTGCGACGAACCGAAATAACTTTTTCGGGATTGGAGCGTTTGATAGCAATCCGAATAATGCGTATGCGTATGCGACGCCGACCGAGGGCTGGCAGGGATATTATAAAAATATCGCAGTGACGCCGACTTATCGGAATCATGGAGCGTTTAGAGGCGAGACGATTACGGATCCGTATGCATATTTAGTTGCGATTAAGGCGGCAGGGTATGCGACGGACGCGCGCTATGTCGAGAAGGTTTCGAAATTGATTTTGGCGATTGAAAATCGGGCGGCGGAGAAAGGTTGGCTTTCATCGGTGGAACTTGCGAAAAAATATCCGGAAATGAAGACGAATGCGGCGGCATTTGCGGCGGGCGAAGAGGTTGATGTTGAATATAGTGGGGTGGTTGGCTGTATCACGGCGGGGAATGGTGACATTAATCAGACGGCGTTAGTTTTGAGCTGGCCAGACCGGAGCCATGATAAATTTGATCCGAAGCCAGAATATACGGCGGCGCTTTCCGCGGTTGGATTAGATAAATATGGTGAGCGATGGGTACAGATTGGGGCGAGCTGCGATGCGTTTGTGGCGACGGTGCTTCGTTATTCAGGTGTTGACCCAGATGTGGCGTGTTGTGGGGCGCGAAATATGAATAATTATTTCCGAGCGCATCCGGATATGTATCAATTAGTTGATAGTACGGGGAATACCGCAGTGTTGCAGCCTGGAGATATTTTGTCGAATGGTAGCCATGTCGCGTTGTATGTGCAACTTCAAGATGGCAGTTTTGCGGTTGCGTCGGCGTCGCACGCGGATCGGACGGCGGACCATGCTGGAAAAGGGTTTGGGTATAGCGATTTTGATATTTTTCGTGTAATTAAATAAGGAGGTGGATGGAAAAAGATTTAGTAAAGCGAAAAAGGATTGTCATCTCGGGGATTGTTTTGTTTTTGTGCGTCGCTGTGCTTGCGGTGGTTTTATGGTTGGTTGACGCGCGGAGAACGGCAAGATTAGATATTTTAGTGGCGCCGTCGATGGCGGCAGTGAAAATTGAGGGTTCAGTTTATGAAGATGGGGAGCATCGGTTTGAGCCTGGAATCGTTTCGGCAGAGGTTTTGGCGGTTGGATTTACGGCACAGACGTTTGAGATTGAACTTCGAGCGGGGGAGACGGCGAGTTTGTATACATATTTGGTGCCGGCGGATGGGTCGATGCAGTGGTATGCGGAGAATCCAGAGGAGGATTTATTGTTGTCGGCGGTTGGGGATGCGATTGCTGAGCGGGATGCGGCGAAACTCGCAGAAAAGTATCCAATTTCGACGGTTTTGCCGATTGTGGTGGTTGAGGTTGATCCGGAAAGTTATGATTGGACGGAATATCGAATTGACTGCGGGAGTTTTAAGGGCTGTAAATCGGAGTTTTGTGTGAAGATTACTGATACGACGGGCGGAAATAAGGAGAAGGCTCTCACGAAGATTCGGGAGGCGGGGTTTGACCCGGCGGATTATCAGGTTTTGTATGAGCATACGCCGATTGAGGCTTTATAGAATTTTGCGAAAAAGTTTAGGTTGTGATATAATGAGGGGGCGTGGGGACGTAGCTCATCTGGTAGAGCGCAGCATTCGCATTGCTGAGGTGGTGAGTTCGAGTCTCATCGTCTCCACCAAACAGAGGTAGTCAGGCGGTTTGCTTGACTTTTTTGTTGAAGTGTGATATAATGAAGAGATAGGGCGCCTTTTTCGGAAAAGGTGTTTTTTTGTTGTATAATGGAGAAAAGGAGGCGAAATGGAAAAAACGAAAGAAGTAACAAAAATAGATATCGTGAAAAAATTTGATAGCGAACTGACGGCGCAGACGAAGGCTTTGAAGAGTCTTCGGCGGATGGTGGCGGTTTTGACGGTGATTGCGGTGACGAGTTTTGTGGCGGCCGTAGCGATTGGAGTTTTTGCATATCAGGCAGTGCAAAATATTGCGACTGAGGCGGGGAAAATGGTTGATCAGATAACTGAGACATACGAAACTCTACAAGAGTATAATCCATTTAATTAAGAGGCGTGGTATAATAAAGATATGAAGACGATTTTAACTGGAATTAGGACGAATTCGGTTTTGACGCTGGGGAATTATCTCGGGGCGTTACTCCCGATGGTGCGACTAGCTAATAAACACTCAAAAGATTCGCATGTAAATATTTTTGTTCCGGACCTCCATTCGATTATTTCGGAAGTTGATGGCGACTTGAAGGCGAATATCGTGCGGACGATTAAGTACTATCTTGCGGCGGGGCTTGAACTGAATGAAAATGTGCATTTTTATCGCCAGAGTTATGTCCCGGCACATTCGGAGCTTTGTTGGATTTTGAACTGTGTTGCGACGATGGGGGAGACTTCGCGGATGATCCAGTACAAGGAGAAATCGAAGGGGCAGGAATCTTGCAATGTTGGGATTTTTGACTATCCGATTTTGATGGCGGCGGATATTTTGTTGTATTCAGCGGAATTTGTGCCGGTTGGTGAGGATCAGTTCCAGCATATTGAGATGGCGCGGAATCTTGCGATGCGGTTTAATAATCGGTTCGGGGAGACGTTTGTTGTTCCGGCTAGAACTTCCGATCAGGTGAAGTTTATGGAAGTTGAAAACGCAATTCGAATTCGGGATCTTTTGAGCCCGGAAAAGAAGATGTCGAAGTCGACGGCGGCGGAAAATTCGAAGATCATGCTTGATGACGAGCCGGCGAAGGCGGCGAAGAAGATCATGTCGGCGACGACGGACTCGCTCGGGAAAGTTAAGTTCGATATGTTTAACCAGCCGGGGATTTCGAATTTGTTGCAAATCGAGGCGCTTGTTACCGATACGCCTTTGCAGGACGTAATTTCGACTTGGGCGGGCGAGACGCGGTATGGCGATTTGAAAAAGAAAGTTGCGGAAAGCGTTTCGGAAATGTTGACGGTATTTCAGGGGCGGCTGGCGGAGATTTCTGATGAGCAGGTTTATGAATTATTAGAAGCGGGCGAGAAATATGCGAACGAAGTCGCAAAAGCGAAATTGTTTGATGCCCAGAAGGCGTTTAAACTTCGATGATTAGGACGGGAAAAAAGTTTTCGAAACCAGAGATGTCGCGCGTAATTAATGGCGACGTTGTGCTTGCGGGCGAGCCGGAAAAAGAAGAGAAGAAACGTCTCGATTTGATTTTGACGGGAATTTATAAGAGTTACAATCGGTCGACTTTGCAAAAGTTTATTAAAAAGGGGTTTGTGAAAGTTGATGGCGAAGTCGTCACGAAGGCGAATGCGAAGTTTCCGGATGGGGTTTATATTGAAATGACGATTCCGGAGGAACTGAAGAATGCGGACTTAGTTCCGAAAGTAGTTTTCGAGGACGAAAATGTTTTAGTTTTAGATAAGCCGGCGGGGCTGTTGTCTGAATTTAAGGGCGAATATTCGCCGGAGATGACGCTGGCGCATTATGGATTAATTGTGCATCGGCTAGACCGCGATACGTCGGGAGTGATCATTCTGGCGAAGAACGAAGGAACGCAGTCGAAACTTCGTCGACAATTCCAGGAACGAAAGACACATAAAACTTATTATGCGGTCGTTTCGGGGCGACCGAAATTGGATGCGGCGCGGATTGATTTGCCGATGATGCGAGATTTAAAGCGACCAACGACTTTTCGAGTTGATCCGAATGGGAAGGAAGCGGAGACGTTTTATAAGGTTTTGAAGACAGATGGGAAACATTCGTTAGTTGAACTTCGACCGACAACTGGGCGGACGCATCAGCTTCGGGTGCATATGAAATATCTCGGGCATCCGATTTTAGGGGATCCGGTTTATGGTGAGGAAAAGGCGGATCGGTTGTATCTTCACGCGGGGAAATTAGAGATTACGATTCCGGAGGGGGACCGGCGGGTGTTTGAGGTGCCGATGCCGGAGAGTTTTAACGATGTTTTTTGATTCGGTTGATGAGATTGCCAGGATTGCGGGGCGGACGTCTTGTGCGGTGTTTGTTATACCGAAAAATGTTTCAGTTGAAATTAAGAATGCGATTATTTTACAACCAGAGGGGAAGTCGGTCATTTCGGTTGAGCAGGTTCGGGAATTAATTCCGAAACTTTCGATCCGACGACAGGGGGATTTGTTTGTCGTTATTCGACCGGCAGAATTGTTGAAAGCGGCGGCCGCGAATGCGTTTTTGAAGAGTTTAGAAGAGCCGAGCGAGGGGGTGCATTTTATATTAATTAC
>JAUNAO010000010.1:2248-16137 GCA_030527565.1 Candidatus Saccharimonadota bacterium | reverse complement strand
ATAATTTAATTCCGCACCAAACCGTGCTCGCGAATGTGAAACTTGCGCTGACTTTATCAGGGATATCAAAGCGCGAAGCGACGAAGCAAGCGAAGAAGGCCTTGACGGATGTTGGGCTAGGCGCGCATATCGATAAAAAACCGAGTCAGCTTTCGGGCGGACAAATGCAGCGAGTTGCAATTGCGCGAGCATTGGTGAATGATCCGGATATTTTGCTGGCAGATGAGCCGACTGGTGCACTAGATTCCGAAACAAGCCTCGCAATTATGAAGATTTTGAAAGAAATTTCGAAAACGAAATTGGTAATTATGGTGACACATAATCCAGAACTTGCGGATGAGTATGCAACACGGATTATTACGTTAAAAGACGGGCGAATTACGTCAGATTCAGATCCGTATGATGGCAAGAAAATCACAACTCTCGACAAAGCAAACATAAAAGTGAAACAGAAAAAGACAAAAATGTCTTTCTTTACGGCACTTTCGTTGTCTTTAAAGAATTTATTAACGAAAAAAGGGCGGACAATTTTAGTTGCGTTTGCGGGTTCGATTGGGATTATTGGGATTGCGCTGATTCTGGCGGTGTCGACTGGACTACAGAACTATATTGATAAAATCCAGTCGGATACTTTGACCTCGTACCCTTTAACAATTCAACAAGAGACGGTTGATATTACGGGATTATTACTCGGAATTACGTCGAGCACGGGGAATAAGTATGATGATGGCAAGATCCATGAAAGTCAGATGTTAACGACAACTTTAGGAAGCGTCGCGTCGAATGATTTAGGTAGTTTTGAAAATTATATTGAGAAGAATTATGATGAGATTGAAGACGATATAACTTATGTTGAAGATAAATATAATGTTGACCCATTAATATATACGGTTGACGCGACAGGTGAACTTGCGAAGTTGAATCCGAGCGATTTGTTTTCGACACTCTTAGGTGGTTCGACGGTTGTGAATGCATATTCTTCGATGACCTCGGTTTATCAGCAATACGATCGGTCGTTGATGGAGCGGGATCTTGATATTGTCGCGGGGCGATTGCCAGAAAAGTATGACGAGATGGTTGTGATGTTGACCGGAGAGAACGAAATTCAGGATCTTCTGACATATTCTTTGGGATTACATGATACAAGTGAGTTGTCGACCTTGATTACGGAGATTATGAGCGGGAATGTGATTTCGGTCGATCGTGAACCTTTGACTTTAACCTATGAAGATTTGATGAATCTTGATTTAAGACTGCTCAATGCAACGGATACTTATAAATATAATGCAAAATATGATGTTTATGAGAATATGTCGGGGGATGCGGAGTATATGCAGGGGCTTTATGATAGGGCGGAGCGTTTGAAGATTGTTGGGGTGGCAGTGCCACGCGCGGGGATGATGACGGCGACGTCGGGGGTTTTGTATTTACCAGAACTCGTAACGCACGTAATCGAAAAGGCGAGCGAAACGGAAATTGTAAAGAAGCAGCTTGCAAACCCAACTTTAGATATTTTTTCGGGGAAGAAGTTCGGGGAAGAGGGTAATGAGTTTGGTTTTGAGTTTTCGGATCTTGTTTCGATTGACGAGGCAAAGTTATCTCAGGCATTCGGAATGAAAATTGATCAAAATGCGGTTGCGAAAAAGACCGAAGAATATATGACGAACGTTGCAAACGATATTACGGCGGATATCTCGCCAGTGCGGACGGTTTTAGAGGAACGGCTCGAAAAATTAACGACCGATTTTCAGGCGGTAATTTTAGAAAAGACAATGGCAGGCGAGTTTGATCCGACAAAATTTGAAGAATATGTTGATGAATTCATGGCAGAACAGGATTTTTCGAATCTCACAAAAGAATATTTAGTTCCGACGGAGACTTTTAATACGGCGTTTACGGGGCTTTTAAAATTAAATCTCGCGGGCGGGCAGGAAGCGATGATTTCGACGACGATTGAGACCTTATCGATTAACATTACAGAAGCGGTGACAAAATCAAAAGTTTTGACGGAAGTTGGCGGCCTTACGGCGTATCTTTCGAATAGTTTTGCGAATGCATTTTCGGTTGATCAAGATGCTTTAATTTCGGCATTTCGGCTGAATTTCTCGGAAGATGAACTGGCGCGGGTCGTTTCGGCGATGTTTAATGAAACGGAAGCGTCGCTATCGGGGAATCTGTCGGTTTTAGGTTATCAGAATTTGGATGAGCCATATTCGATCTCGTTCTACTTCAATAGTTTTGACGGGAAGACGCGATTTATGAAGTTTATTGATCGATATAACGATTTAATGAGCGAATACGGGCAAGAAGACAGAGTAATCCAATATAGCGATACGACGGGGGCGCTGATGGATAGTGTGAAGGTGATTGTTGATGCGGTTTCATATGTTCTCATAGCGTTCGTGTCGATTTCACTGGTTGTTTCGTCAATTATGATCGGGATCATCACTTATATTTCGGTTTACGAGCGAACGAAGGAAATTGGGATTTTGCGTGCGATCGGGGCGAGCAAACGAAACATTTCGTCGATCTTTAATGCCGAGACATTTATCGTCGGGCTTTTGTCGGGACTGATTGGAATTGGGATTTCGTATATCTTTGTGCCGATTATTAATCTTGTGCTACATAACTTGATTGGGGATATTGGACTTTATGCGAGTTTGCCGATCGAAGCTTCGGGGGTGCTGATTGTTCTTAGCGTGATTTTGACGTTGATTGGTGGACTAATTCCGGCACGAGCGGCAGCGAAGAAAGATCCAGTTGAGGCATTAAGGAGCGAGTAATGAATAGTTCGGAAAAAATTAGTAGTCATGAAGTCGCGGAGGAGGGAAATCAGCCGTCGGAGTGGGATTCGTTGAAGGATTTAGAGTTTGATGCGGGGCGGGCAGAGGCGGCACGAGAAGAGAGCCGGAAAGCGGCTGTGGCTGGGGGCGAAGAAATTCCTCAGGGTCCGGAAGCCGAAGATATTGCGTTGGATTTAAGGAGTGAGATTTTAGAAGAGGGGCCGATGACACCGGAAGAAAAGGAACGTTTGCTTGATTTTGATGCGCTGGCGGAACTCTCGACCGAGGAATATTTACAGCTTTGGCGGAGGTTGAATCCATATTATGTGTCACATGTTACACGGCAAGGAATAAGAGACCATGCAGATATGCGTTCTTCCCATAATGCCGGCATGGGAAGCATGATAAGTGGGCTAAAAGATATACTTGGTGATGGGAAAGTTTTAAAATCATCGGCCGCAATACATGGCCTCGATCAAGAGGTGACCGAGAAAGGCGTGCGAGACTATCTTGAAGCTGTTTGTTTTGGTGATTCGGATTTTGTCGTCCCGGAAAGTAGGGCGGTTGAAGGGTATGGCGATGCGAAGACAATTACAGGCATAATTAATTCTTTGCCGGTGAACGACGGAATAGCAGCAGCGGACCATTGGGGCGATAGACGTGCTATCCATGTCGCGAAAAACGAAGTGGCGGAGGGAAATTATGGCGGAGAAAGAGGCAACGAAGTTTTCTTTGTTTTTCCGTCCGATGTAATTGTTTCACAGACGTTATATGGCGGACATACAGGGGGAGGTTTTATATCTAAAGACAACGGGGGACAATGGAATGACGTATTTATTTGGCCAAAAAATGGGGATCTCCCAATTGACGCTGGAATTACTTTCTTGCCAAAGTCGACAAAAGTCGCCCCAGAAACAGGTTCAAAATATGAATTGGCGATAGACGAGGACGGGAATATGGCTCCGCAAAGAGATCCGGCGATAGCGGATAAGTTCATTGAATTCGCAAAAAACATGCCGAATTTAGACGATATGGATTGGGAAGAAAAAAGACAATTTCTCAAGGAAAGTCTAGATAATCTCGGCGTCCCAGAAGGAGCAAGATTCTCCATGGAGAGCTGCCTCGAGGCAATATCGAATCGAAGCTTTGCTGGTTTATATCCGGAGGAGCGGGAGGGAAAGACGGCAGAGGAACTACTCGAAACATTAATGCAAAAAGTCGTATCGGAAGAGAATTTAGACTTGAAGCTGGCAGAAAATCCAATTACGGCAGAAGAATACTGGGAAAATTATTTTCGCGATCACCCGGACGAGCGACCTGCGCATGTTATTTATTATGACGGAGCGCCGACCAAAGCGGTGGAAAGAATATTGGGACAAATTGGAGTTTCTGAAGGGGAGAATTATACGGATTACGGGAAGGTTGTGTCGGGTCCAGGAGAAACAGTCGAACGAGATGGTAAATATTTAGGATTTGATAAGCATTATGCGGACGATAGAGATGACCCGCGGGTTCAAGAGGGGCATGAAAGGTTTAACCAGCTAGCACGAAAGGTGATTGCGGAGAGGTTTGGGCTAATTGATAAACACGGGCGGATTGATGGAGTGGACGAAGGCTGGTAAAAAACTTTCATTTTAATAAGTTTCGTGATATAATAGGGGAGCGTTGGGGATTCGCCAAGCGGTAAGGCACTGGGTTCTGGTCCCAGCATTCGGGGGTTCGAATCCCTCATCCCCAGCCAATACCTTGACAGAATTTACAAAGTGTGATATAATGAAGAGATAGACGCCACAAGGCGTTATTTTTGTTGAAAAATGGGCTTGCAATGTTTATTTATGTGATATAATTAAGATGCTATAGTTTGACAATTCGGATACAACCATGATTTTTCTTTTGTAAAACATGGAGAGAAATATTGGCACCATGAGGATTGCCAGCTCTTCCTGTTTTACTGGTTGGAGTTGTCAAACTATAGCACCCTCGTGGTGCCATTTTTAGATTAAGACACTAAAATACATAGCATATCGGCACCTCGAGGGGATAAAAGAGAGGAGCCACATGAAGATAGAACAACATAAAATCAACTTTCAAAGAAATATAAAAAGACTGATTTTTGTGGCTTCCTTCTTTTGTCTTCTGTTCGCTACTGCGACCCTTTTCCCAATCAGCAGTAGCGAGCAGAGAGCAAAAGCGGCGTTTGGCAATGCCTTGTCTGCGTACCTCAATCTTACATTTGAAAATACTCAACATATTGCTTCTATAAACATGACTAAAAGCGAATTGCTCTCAAATTTAGAAAATGGAGTGTTTAAAGAATCATCGGCAATCGAGTTTTCTGTTTCGACAAATAATTATTTTGGCTATAAACTTTTTCTTACTGCGGATGATGACTCCGGCGTTCTTTCTTCTGGTGACCGCAGTATCAGTTCTATTTCCTCCGGCGTTTCTGGGGCTTCTTTCGCCGCCGCAAATAACACACAATACAATAATTTGTGGGGATGGAGGTTTTATAATGCTTCAATTCCGGGCAATGACGATTACCAATATTACAATCCATCACCCACTACTGACCCCGTAGAATTATATTCAACATCAAACACTGCTTCTTATGATTATAGTCTTTCTTTTGGAGCAAGAGTTAATACTGAAACTGCTCCTGGTGTGTATGCTAAAAACTTAAATATAGTAGCAGTCGTAAATCCAACTACATATATTATGCATTACGATAAAAACACAACGGATGACGTGGCAAATATGCCTTCTACGCAATCTGGTGTGTCCACTGAGATATCCCTCCCTGTCTCATCTCTTTTACCGACCCGCACGGGCTATGTTTTTAAAGGATGGTGTACAATGAGCATGACCAACGATCTTTGCCCAGGTAAAGTTTTGCAACCAGGAGATTTATATGGTTTAGATCAAACAATAGAGAATGCAATATTTCTCTATGCGGTGTGGACGCCATCAATGCAGGATTATACTTATAATCAATGCGAGCAGGAAGCAGCTGATACCGATGTTTCCTTGGCGGATTTACGGGACCGCAAAACTTACTCCGCTCGTTTTATTAATGGCAATTGCTGGATGACACAGAATCTCTCGTATGATTTAGCGACAAATAATACGCTAAGCCCAGAAACCTCGAATGTCACCTCGGAGATGACGCTGAATACGGTTGGTGACTTGACTTCGGGGAATACTTATACAGAAGCTAGAATTCATATCCCAACCGAAGAAGATCTAGCGAAGACAAAGCTGCCGGCGGCAGTGAACGGCTACTGGTACAATTACTGCGCGGCGACAGCAGGTGAAATCTGCGCAGACTCTTCGACGGACGAAGCAACAATAGACATTTGTCCAGCCGGATGGCGAATGCCGAGCGACGAAGAATGGAACCTTATTGGCGGAGATGGAAGTTATAGCAAAGTTAACGTAGATGCATTCTCGCCTGTCGCGACTGGGACCTGGGACAATAGTACCCTCTACAGTGCGTCGGCGGATGGGAACTGGTGGTCTACTACCGTGCACTCTACCACAAATCGTTACAGTCTGAACTACTACCCGTCATCTGGGTTGAGCTCGGGCGTCGGCTACTATCGATACTACGGGGTCTCGGCGCGATGTATACTAGACCCATAGTTGACAAAATGTTTATGGTGTGGTATAATTAGAAGAGAGGGTGTTTTAGGACGTTTTGGACTAAAATTCCCCTAGAAATTTACAGATCAAGGAGGTAGCGAAATGGAGAAACGCTACGAGGGGCTCAGGGTCAGGAAACAGGATGGCAAAGAAATCGCAGAATACGTAATCAGATTGCCCGAATTTAAAAGACAAAGCCGGCACAACCCGACATTCCGAGAGAAGCTGAAAAAGTTCTTCTTAGGGGAAGAAAAAACCCAAAAGTTGACTTTTACTATTACTCGGCCGGAAAATGCGGTGTTTTCGAAGGAAAATATCACATATTCCTACATCGGAAAAGCTGATGGCGTGGCGTTCGAAGATTTCAGGCAAAACTGGCAAGAAATTATCAGCGGCAAGCGCGATGAATGGCTATTATTTGATGTCTCGTTCGACGTCAAAAGGATGGCTCTCTTCATCTGGAACGCCTACGCTAATGAAATCGTCCGCGCCGAAATCAGAAATCTAGCCGACATCACGTTGTGCTTCAAGATTTCGGAAGATGAACATGGAATTGAGCGGGTTTATGAGGTTGAAATGGGCGAGAATTCCGTCCACATTAGCCTCGCAAAATCTGGCGAAGAGGAGTTTCGGCAGCGTATGCAGCTTTTGCAAGATTACGAATTCTACTCCAGACTTCATGGCACCCTATGATCAGAAAAACCGTCGCAGTCGCGGCGGCTTTTTCATGCTTACGGTATATTACCTTGACAAAGCGGGCGGAAATATATATAATATACGGATAAAATAAAACTGACGTTTGGAGCGTCGTCGCACTTTAAAATCATGGGGGTGAAAAAAATGAAACGATATGAAGAAGTGCAGAAAGATGGGGAATTTATTATTAGATTAAAGGGGCTTAGGAATGAATCAAAAAAGAGTTTCTGGCAACGTTTGTCTAATATAATCCTCGGGGAAGGTAAGCCTCTCAGGATACTTTGGCGGCTGCATGAACAGGAGGAGATGCTCGACAAGACTGAAAGTGGCATCTTCAACGTCCAAAAATATCTTGGCGAACGAGGGTTTAAATCCGAGAATTACGGGGTAATTCATCCGAATTCTGTAAGCTGGCACAATTTGATTCCGAATAAGCAATCTGTTTTGAGGGCCTATGCCGAATTTAGAGTGAAGGAATCCTTCGAGAGAGATCCTAGCAAAAATGTTCCTCTGACCTATTGTTCGCCGCATATGCAATTCATGAATGAATGGCGAGCGATTGCGAAGGGGAAAAATCCGGATTGGGCACTTTCGGAAGTCGGTATCTCGGGAATTTGGGTTCGAACGCGTTTTACGCATCTTTCGAGTGGCGAAGTTGCGGATTTAATTCTTACGGATTTAGATGACCGCGAGATCGAATTTTGCATTACGTCGGGCGAAGGTTATGACGGGTTGAATCGTTCTTATCGCATACAAGTTGTGCGGAAGAGAATTCACGCAATCGATATTTCCGAATATTATGCGACAAAGCCAAAAAGATACCTTTTCGTTCCGCCGGATGAGCTCGGGGAGCTTTATCCCGGAGCAAATGAGGACTACTTCACGATCGTTGGCGCCCATAATCTGCTGTTTGGCGGAAAATGGGAGCGAGTACCTTAGAATTACCGTCGCTTTTGCGGCGGTTTTTCATGTTTAGAAGTTTATGATATAATAAGCATATGTCCAATAAGAAAGTTTTTACAGATAAAGAACTCGCGGAGCTGTCGGCTGCCGAGATTAATAATAAGATTATTTACGAAAATTATTCGCTGCTCAAGACTTTAGGCGGTGAGAAGCTTAGGAAAGAGATGGTGCCGGTTGGGGCGGCTTGTAAGACAGCAGTGAATTATTTTTTGAACACGACGGGGCCAAAAAACAACCCAGAAAAGCACGCGAGAGCGGCGCGACGGAAGTTAGTAAAGACTTTGTCGAAGTTAACGCCTGGGGATTATAAGGGTTTCCCGGAAGACAGCGAGCGGGGGCTCGTCATCGGGTTTAACCATCCGTCGCTTGGAGAAATTGCGCGGATTTTGATGATGAAAATTGATGTGATGGGCGAGAAGCCGATGTTGTTTCCGGTTAATTTGCCGTGGTATGAGGCCTTGGCGACTGATTTTGATAAAATTAAGCAGCTCGGGATTATTATTACGCCAACAATTACGCCGGCGACCTGGAAAAAGTTGGACTTAAAAGAGGGGACGAAGTTATACGAAAATGCGAACGCGATTAAGCGCGGGTTTCGAGATATGTATATTATGCGGTCGGACGAAGCAGTGAAGAATGGCGGGGTGATTTTCGTCGCGCCATCCGCGACACGGCAAGAAAAGGTATTTAAGACGCCGGAGGTTTATAATGGGGATGAGGAAATTATTCCGACGATGTCGGTTTTAGCTTTGCGACTTTACCGAGATCCGATGATGAATTGTGATTTTTTACCGATGGGAGTTTTGCCGCCAAAAGATTATAAGCGCGGTTTGAATTTCCGGAAAAAGTATCGGTTGATTCCTGGCGAAGTGATGACGGCGGAGTATATTCGAGAGAAGTATTTTGGGGACAAAACGCCGGAGCGACTTGAGGGGTTTGATCGCGAATTTCATCAGAGGATTGCGGATACGTTACCAAAAGAGTTTTGGTATTAGAAAATTTGTGCTATAATCGTAAGCAGAATGGACACGGAACCGTATTTTTATCATCCTCTCGAAAATATCGAGGATATTGCGGGCTTTGAAGCGGCGGTGGAGCGGAAAAAGTTGACTCCAAAACTCTCGCCGGAGCGGCCGTATACTTATTGGACGCTTGAAATTTATGATCAGAAAAATGGAATTCGCGGCGGGGGTGGTTTAGGGGTTCTCGCGGCAGATACGCGACGGGTGGCGGAACAGATGGGTGTGCCACTTACGCTCGTGACGCCATTTTATCCGAGCGAATATCATCAAGTTTTGCGGGATGGCGAGGTTTTTGATGAAAAACGATCGGTGAATTATCGCGATTTCGGGTTTCGATTTATTGATAATGTGTTTATTAAGTGTTGTGGAAATTTATGTAAACTTGATGTAGTCCAAAAAGAATTTAAGAATACACGGATTTTAGCAATTACGGAACCGAATTTTGGCGAACTTTACTCAGGGATGAGCGGGTCGGATCATCGGCTATATCAAGAGGTTTCACTTGGGTTTGGCGGTTATGCGGCGCTAAAATTAGTCGGATTAAAGCCGGCGATTATGCAACTTAACGAAGTTGCGACGTTCTTTGCGGCGTTGGCACGGCTAGATGAACTGGCTTCGAATGGGATGGATTTTTATGAGGCGATGGTCTATACGCGGAAACATACTTTGTATACGAATCATACGCTGGTTCAGGCGGCGGAGGCGGAATTTTCGCGCGAACAGTTTGAGCGATTTGTCTATCCAAACTTAAAGTCGCGACCAGTTAGGAAGTGGCTGGATGATAAGTTTGTTGATGGGCGGCTGAAGTTATCGGCGGCGACGATCGAGATTGCAGAACTTCGAAGTGGGGTCTCGAAATTGCACGCGCGAGTCGCGAATTATCATGATATTGCCGGAAATAAGGTGAAATTTAAGGCCGTAACAAACGGAATCGATATGAAAACTTGGGTTTTGCCGGAAATTCTTGATTTTTATGAAAAACAGGGGATTTTAGACCATTTTACGGCCCCAAAAGTCGATTTTCCGGAAAAGTTAACCGCGCTCGACAGCGAAAAAATTCGCGAATTTAAGGCGGCGGGGCGAAAGGTTTTGAATGAGGTTCTCGCGACGCGACCGGACCAGAATGGAACGATTTTAGAATTTTCGGACGACGATTTCATTTTCGATTTTAAGCGACGATTTGTCGATTATAAGCGGCCGGAATTACCGTTTTCGGACCCCGTTAAACTCAGGGCGATTTTAGAGCCGCGCGGGGCACATTATATCCTGACGGGGCGAGTTTGTACGGGGGACGAGCGAATGACGAAGAAGTTGGCGGAGATTCTTGAGACGGTGGCGGCGGATGATTATCTCAAGGATCATGTGCATTACATCGCGGATTATGATGAGAAGTTGGCGTATGGGTTGTCTGCGGGCTCGAACGCGGCGATTAATTTACCAATTGTTGGGCTCGAGGCGTGCGGGACGAGCTGGATGAAAGATGTTGCGAATTTGAATTTATTAATTTCGACGCATGACGGCGGAGTTGCGGATGCAGTAGCGGAAAATTATTTGAATGTAACCGGAAAAACGGACGAGGAGGAAGCCGAGCAGTTGTACGCCCGAATGGAAGAGGCGATAGAGGCTTGGGAAAATGATTTTGAACTTGAGTTTTTAATCCAAAAACAACTGGCAGCGTATCTACCAGTTGTTTCGGGGGCACGAATGCTCCAAGATTATCTAAATTATCTTTTTAACTAGTCGCCGAGGGCTTCAGCATAGCCACCCCAAGCGTCCGCTCGGTGCTGGAAATATAGCGTGCGATAGTCTGTCTCGCCAGCTGGTTGGCCAGTGGTTGTATCATAGGTTTGGCACCAGAACCTGACATAGACGTCATTATCTTTCGAGATACCGCGGCTGTCCATTTCGCAAACTTGCCACCTATCTTCCTGCTCATACATCATCTCGACGTGCCGGTTAAGCAAATGATCTTGCAAAGCAAGATATTCTTTGTCTTCTGCGCTATACATATTCGAGCCGCAGTAGACCAGAGCTCCCGCTAACGCAACTATGAGACAAGCAAAGACGATGTTAATGATTTTATATTTATTATCTTGTTTTGCTTTCGCTTTTTTCATTTGAATATCCTTATGTTTATAACCCGATAATAGTATATTAATATATGGTTGTCAAGCGAGAAAAGGTATTGCTTTTTATTGGGCCTTGGTATAAAATAAGGAGACTGCAAGTTTTGGGGTAATCGCACATTAACAAAAATTAAAACAGGGGGTATTTTTAACCTATGAAAAAGACTTTTAAGAAAACAGTTGCGCTACTCTTGGTAGCAGTAATGTTGATCTGCGGTATGAGCATGTCTGCTTTTGCCGCCGAGAATAGCTCGTCTTCTAACTCAGCCGAAAGCTCCAGTGGAGCTGCCAAAATAGAAACTCGGGCATCAGTGAGTGTCTATACCTACGTGGAAACACTGGTATATACCGGAAAAGGCTCCGACCGTTGGCTGCATATTACGCCGCTAACGACGCCGAATCGTCTCACCTTGAGAATGGTTGATTATCAAGGTGAGACTGTCTGGGATAAACCTTTCGTTGCGAACGGAACTACTGACTGGTTCATTGGGTCGAACGTTCAGTACGTTTACCTCTCGGGCTTGCCGGGCGGAGTCGTTAATGTATGGGACACCGCAAACTAAACTTTAAATAATTTTCATAGCCCCAAAACTTGCGCCCCCGGCGAATGCCGGGGGATTTTTATTTCTGTTGGATAATTAATTGATGACTTTAGCTAATCGCCTAATGCCTCAGCATAGCCAGTCGAGTATCCGTCGCCGAGAACGGTGTGTTTTTGGAAATATAAGGTATTATAGACTTTTTCTTCCGTCAACTCGTTTGTATCTGGATTAAATTTATAGCACCAAAACCTAACGTAAACGTCGTTATCTTTCGAAAGACCATGGCTCTCGACTTCGCACCATTTACCAACACCTTTAGTTTCGACAATTTGAGTATATAGATGATCCTGCAGAGCGAGATACTCTTTTTCCTCGGCGGTTTTCATATTTAGCCCGCAATAGACCATCACCCCAGCCATTACGATCATAATGCAGGCAAAAATAGCGTTAATAATTTTATATTTATTATCTTGTTTTGCTTTCGCTTTTTTCATTTGAATATCCTTATGTTTATAACCCGATAATAGTATATTAATATATGGTTGTCAATATCTTGACGGGAACAGGGCGGGTGTGGTATACTATTGACAAGTCTGGTATCAGACTTTTTTTTAATACTAAGGAGTAAAATGGCAAAAACGAAAGTCACTCGTATTAAGGCAAGCGACTCTCCAAAAGAAAAGGAAGTCGAGAAGCCGATTACTCGTAAAAAAGTGGTTATCAAAGACAAAAAACAGGAAAAAGCGAAGAAAGTCGCGGCAAAAACTGAAAAGAAAGCTGAGAAAAAGGCGGAAAAGAAACCATTTATCCTAATCCGGCCGTTCGTCTATCTTGGTCGATATCTCAAAGATTCTTGGAAGGAACTTCGACAAGTGCGCTGGCCGAGCCGAAAAGCAACCTGGAAAATGGTTGCGGCGGTGCTCGTTTATACGGCGCTTTTCGTAGTAGTAATTATGCTGCTCGACGCGTTCTTTACCTGGTTATTTAGTTTAATTATAAAATAAGGAGTTAAAATGGCAGTAAACCGTTATGATAGCACTCGGGCGTGGTACGCAATTTCGACGTACAGCGGCTACGAGGACAAAGTTGCCGACAGTGTCAACCAGCGTGTAAACACGGTTGAGATGGCAGATAAAATTTTCGAGGCGATTGTCCCGAAAGAAAAACAGATCGAAATCCGAAACGGAAAACGGAAGGTCGTTGACCGGAAGATTCTTCAGGGTTACGTTCTCGTTGACATGAAACTTTCGGATGAGACTTGGTATATTATCCGAAATACGCCGGGCGTGACTGGGTTTATTGGAACTGGCACACAGCCAACGCCAGTTTCCGAGAAAGAAATCGCGAAGATCAAGAAGCGGATGGGGGTTGAGGATCCGAAGTTCTCGGTTAAATACGAGATTGGCGAAGTGGTTTCGATTGCGGACGGTCCATTTAAGGGCTTTGACGGGACGGTTTCGGAAATCGACGCCGCGAAGGGCAAACTCAAGGTCATGGTTTCGATGTTTGGGCGCGAAACGCCAGTTGAACTTGACGCTTTACAAGTAAAACAATTGTGATATAATTATATAGTTACATATTGCTTCTAAAATATTAATTTAAAAGGATATTTATGGCAGAAAAAAAGGTTATCGGAAATTTGAAACTCCGAATCCCTGGCGGTAAAGCAACGGCTGGGCCTCCGGTTGGTTCGACGCTTGGTCAGTGGGGTCTTAATATGATGGACTTCATCAACCCATTCAACGAAAAGACGAAAGAATTCATGGGCAAGAACGTGATTGTTCACATCCAGGTTTTCGAAGATCGGACGTTTGATTGGACTTGTCTTGGGCAGCCAGTTGATGATTTGATTCGCGAAGCAATCAAGATCGACAAGGGTTCAGGAAAGCCAAACACCGAGAAAGTCGGGAAAATCACCCGCGCACAGCTCGAAGAAATTGCACAGAAAAAGATGGAACAACTTAATGCAGTTGATCTTGATGGCGCAGTCAAAGTTGTCGCTGGTACGGCTCGCTCGATGGGCGTAGAAGTCGAGGGATAAGCATTAGGACTTGACTTTTTAGACAAAGTGTGCTATAATGGATATTGAGGTAGGTTTCTGCCTCAATATTTTTATGG
>JAUNAO010000010.1:0-2238 GCA_030527565.1 Candidatus Saccharimonadota bacterium | reverse complement strand
AGAGAGAGAGAGAGAGTAATTCGGTTACTCCAGAAGGCGAGGCGCGACAGATGAAAATGGTATATGAGGCGCTCGGGCTTTGGGCGCTAAATAATGAATCTTATCGCAATACGCCGAAGTTGTACTGGATGTTATACCAGAAGAAAATTGATCTGAAAATTCCCGTGCGTCGCGGGGATAAGATTAAGAAACTCGATCTTGACCAGTATCCGGAAATCCCAGTTTTAAGGGAGAAAAACGAAGAAGTTGCGTTCGAGATACTTTCTGGTATGAGTTTGCAGGAACTCAGCAGCACGATGAGGCAAATCGAACAGTTCAAGGAACACTTTGTTTACCGGACGATGCTGGCGCGAATTTCCGATTTCCGGTTTCAGATTGACCGACATGGCAAACCGAAGCCGAAGTATGCGTATGACCCGGAATATCGAGGCAGCTCTGGCGGCAACAGCCGCGGAAGGTCAAGGCGATCTGGGCTCTCCGACGAATAACTTTCTTACGAGAGGCCCTACGGGGCCTCTTTTGCTTGCATTTTCAAAGGAAGTTTGGTATAATATAGGAGTTAATTAAGATGTGGGAGGGGTTCTCCGCTTGTACCACAGAAAGGATTTTATGGCCAAAGAAGAGGTCAAAGACGTCATCGTCGAAGAAACTGTCGAAATGACAGAGCCAGAGACTTTTGCGAAATCTGGCAAAAAGTCGAAAAAACATATTGAAGAGGTTAAGGCTGAAGAGGAACGCCAAGCGCGAAAGTTAGAGCGCGAAGCTATGCCAGCCGAGAAGGTAAAGGGCGCGGCGCCAGTCACCCGCCCACGCATCGAGCGCCGCTCGAAGAAATATCAGGAAGCTGCGAAGATGGTCGAGAAGGACAAGGTTTATACTTTGACTGAGGCGATTGAACTCGCGCAGAAGACTAGCCTTGTTAAATTTGATGCGGCGGTCGAAATCCACGCACGGCTCGGGGTTGATCCGCGTCAGGCTGATCAGAATATCCGGACGACGCTTGTTCTCCCTAACGGAAACGGTAAGACGGTTCGGGTTGCGGTTTTCGCACCTATGGATGTTTGTAAGGCAGCGAAAGCGGCTGGCGCAGATATCGCTGAGGATGAAGAGTTCTTGAAACAGCTCGAGAAGGGCACGATTGATTTCGACGTTCTTATTTCGACTCCAGCTTACATGCCAAAACTCGGTAAGTATGCACGTTTGCTTGGGCCAAAAGGCTTGATGCCAAATCCAAAGGCTGGCACTGTTACGGCTGATGTCGAGAAGGCAGTCAAGGAAGCGAAGGCTGGTAAGGTTGAATATCGTGTTGATAAACAGGCGATTGTCCATATCGGAATTGGTAAGATTTCGTTCGGGACCGAGAAGTTGCTCGAGAATGCGAACGCGTTCTTTGAGAGCTTGAAGGCACAGAAGCCAGCTTCGATTAAGGGCTCGTATATTAAGTCGATTTATGTTGCGACGACCATGGGACCTTCGATTGCGATCGAAAACTTGTATAATTAAGTTTTAAAAAATAGCCCTTTGGGGCTATTTTTTGTGCTACAATGAGGTTATGGTAGATTTTGTAAATATGGAGGTCTGGCAGCTTTGGATCGCGCTCGCGCTTGGGGTTGGGCTGATGCTGGCTGGGCTTAAAATCAAAAAAATGGCGTTCTTCTTTATCTGGTTTTTGATTGGGTGGACGCTGATGGGTTATTTAATGCCGGTTATTAATTCTTCGGTTGCGGAGATTGCGGCGAATAGCATGATGCAATGGTTACTGCCGATCTGTGGCGGACTTTTGCTCGGACTGCTCGGGTTTACGATTGAGAAAATTTGCGTGGCGGGGATTTGTTTTGGGCTCGTGATGATAATTACGGCGCAGTATTTTGGGACTGATATGCAAACGCTGGCGATTGGGGCGATTGTCGGGGTTGTTGTCGCGGGGGCGTCTGGAGCGTTGGTGAAGCCAGCGATTATTATCGCAACTTCGGTTGCGGGGGCATATCTTGCGACAATGGCGCTTTTGTTCCTGTTTCCAGGAATTAGTGAACAGACATTTTACTGGCCGATGTTGATTGGGTTTAGCGCGATTGGTTCGATTTTCCAGTTCGCAACCTCCCGTAGGTCTTGATTTTTTAGAAAAAGTGTGCTATAATGGAGGGAGTTACCAAAGACAGTGGCGGGGTGACCTTAATTATGCCACCGAGGCAAATTCTTGTATATTTGGTGACGCTGTTTAACAACTAGCTAACCTAA